>NZ_JBPQTV010000227.1:0-10377 GCF_051386515.1 Streptomyces sp. URMC 123
CCCCCCCCCCCCCCCCCCCGCCCCGCCGGCACGCGTGAAAACCGCCCCCTTCGCGCCCCGCCCGCTGGGCAGGATGCGGCCATGACACTCCAGCCGCACTCCACCCCACCGCAAGCGGCCCTCCCGCCGCGGACCTCGCCCGCCTCGCAGGCCGGAAGCGCGCCGGGCATCTCCCAGAGCGCGCCGGGCGGCCCCGGAAGCGCCCCGGGCGACCTCCGGAGCATGCCGGGCAGCCCCCAGAGCGTCTCCAGGGCCTACGCCCTGTCCTTCGACACCGTCGCCGCCCAGTACGCCGTCTCCCGGCCCGGCTACCCGCCGGCCCTGTTCGACACCGTCGAGGCCCTGGCCGGCCGCCCGCTCGCCGGCGCCCGCGCGCTGGACGTCGGCGCCGGCACCGGCATCGCCACCCGCCTGCTGCTCGACCGCGGCGCCCGGGTCACCGCCGTGGAGCCCGGCGCGGGCATGGCCGCCCAGCTCCGCGCCGCCCTGCCCGACACCCCTCTCGTCCGCGCCGACGGCAACGCCCTGCCGTTCCGCGACCGGAGCACCGACCTGATCACCTACGCGCAGTCCTGGCACTGGACCGACCCGGCCGCCTCCGTCCCCGAGGCGGTCCGCGTGCTCCGGCCCGGCGGCGCCCTCGCCCTGTGGTGGAACATCCCCGACCCCGACGTGCCCTGGGCCGCCGAACAGGAGGTCCGGCTCGCCCGCCGGCTGCCCGGCTACCACGCCCGGCAGATCTCACCGCACGCCGACGAGCTCATCCAGGACCTGGGCCTCGGCCTGCGCCCGGTCCGCACGCGGCTGCACTGGACCCGCCGCGTCCCGCTGGAGACCCACCTCGCCATGCTCGGCAGCCGCTCTCACCTCATCGTGGCGGGGCCGGAGGTCTCCGGCGCCGTACTGGCCGAGGAGCGCGCGGAGCTGTCACGGATCTTTCCCGACGGCGTGGTCGAGGAGGCGTACGCCGTCGACGTCACTGTCACACGCCGCCCGTCCGCGTCGTCCCCCGTTTAGTCGTCCCCCGTCAGTCGCCCCCTGTTCAGTCGTTCTCCGCTCAGGAGCTCGCAGGGGTCACCCTGTGCGGTCCGTCCCCCGCACAGGGGGCCCGCGCCGCGTTCCCCGGCGCCCGCCCCCGCGGACCGACGACAGTACTGTCACCGACCCTCCCCGCCACGACCCGTACGGAGCCCCGCGCCATGGCCGAGCTGACCGAATTCGAAGCGCACCGCAGCCGTCTGTGGGGAGTGGCCTATCGGATCACCGGCTCGGTGGCCGACGCCGACGACGCCGTGCAGGAGGCGTGGCTGCGCTGGCAGGCGCTGCCGGACGGCGAGGCCCACAACGCCCGCGCCTATCTGACCACCGTCGTCAGCCGCATCTGCTACGACCAGCTCGGCTCGGCCCGCTCCCGCCGGGAGACCTACGTCGGCCCGTGGCTGCCCGAACCGGTCGTCGCCGACGGCCGGTCCGGAGAGGTCCAGGACCCGCAGGACCGCGTCACGCTCGACGAGTCCGTCGGCATGGCCCTGCTCACCGTCCTGGAGCGGCTGACCCCCGCCGAGCGCACCGCCTTCGTGCTCCACGAGGTGTTCGCCGTGCCCTTCCCGGAGATCGCCGACGTGGTCGGGCGCACCCCCGCGTCCGTACGGCAACTCGCCTCCCGCGCCCGCAAGCGCGTACGGGCCGAGGCTCCCCGCCGCTGCGTGGACCGGAGCGAGCACCGGCGCGCCGTCGAGGCGTTCCTGACCGCCGCGACCGACGGGGACTTCGACTCGCTGATGAAGACCCTGGACCCGCGGGTGGTCTGGCGGGCCGACGGCGGCGGCAAGGTCAACGCCGCCCGGATTCCGGTGTGCGGCGCCGAGACCGTGGCCCGCCTGATCCACCGCGTCACCCGCGGCGGCACCCACCCCCGCGTCGCGTCCCTGCGGCTGCACGAGGTGAACGGCGCGCCGGGGCTGGTCCTCGTCGACCCGGCGGGGGAACGGGCCGCCGTGCTCGCGTTCACCGTCGCCGAGGACGGCCGGATCGTCGAGATCGACGCCGTCGTCAACCCCGACAAGCTCCGCCACGTCGACTTCGGCGCCCTGGCGCGGAGCAGGCCCTGACCCCGGGGCGCCGACTGTGACCGGCGTCACTGTCACACTCCGCCCCGCCGCGCCGTCCCCTTGGTGACGACCCACCGAGGAGGAGCCATGGCCGAGCACCACCACGACACCGAGCAGCAGATCCTGGTCCTCGGGGCGGGGTACGCGGGGCTGACGGCCGCCCTGCGCCTCGCCCCGCACCACCGCGTCACGCTCATCGACGCGAACGGCGCGTTCACCGAGCGGGTACGGCTCCACGAACTGGCCGCCGGCCGCCCCGAGGTGTCCCACCCCCTCGGTCGCCTGCTCCAGGGCACCGGCATCCACCGGGTGACCGCCCGGGTCACCGACATCGCCCCCGGGACGCGCACCGTACGGACGGACGACGGCCGTTCCTTCGCCTACCACCGGCTCGTCTACGCCCTCGGCAGCAGTACGGACACCCGCGGCGGCGTCCTCGGCACGGGCGAGCGCGCCTACACCCCCGAGTCGGCGGCAGAACTGCGCAAGCGGCTCCTCGACGGCCCCGGCACGCTCGCGGTGGTCGGCGGCGGCCTCACCGGCATCGAACTGGCCGCCGAGACGGCCGAGTCCCGCCCCGACTGGCGCGTCCGCCTGATCACCGCCGGAGAGGTGGGTCCGGGGCTCTCCGTGAAGGCCCGCGGCCATGTCCGCGCCACGCTCGGCCGGCTGGGCGTGACGATCGAGGAGGGCCGGCACGTGCGCGGCGCCGACGACCTCGACACCGACGTGGTGGTCTGGGCGGCGTCCATGACCGCCACCACCGACATCGCCGCCCGCGCCGGGATCGCCGTCGACGCCGCCGGCCGCCTCACCGTGGACGGCGCGCTGCGCTCCGTCTCGCACCCGGAGGTGTACGCGGCCGGGGACGCCGCGGCCGCCGTGTCCACCGTGGCGGGCACGCTCCGCATGGCGTGCGCCACCGCCATCCCCGCCGGCGCGCACGCCGCCGCCGCGATCCACGCCGAGTCCCTGGGCCTGGAGCCGCGTCCGCTGAGCTTCGGCTACGCCGGGCAGTGCGCCAGCCTCGGCCGGCACGACGGCGTCGTCCAGTTCGTCCACCGCGACGACACGCCGAAGCGGAGCGTGCTCACCGGCCGCGCCGCCGCGCTGATGAAGGAGCAGGTGGTCCGCTCCACCGTGCGCTTCCTCCGGCTGTCGGCCCGTCACCCCCGCGCGGCCGGCCTCATTCCCGGCCTGGGGTGAGCCCCCGAGCGGCCGAAACCGCTGCTCAGGAGTCGGCGGCCGGCTCGTACGTCCAGTCCGGCCGCCCCTCCCCGTACAGCCAGGTGTCGAAGAGCTTCTTCAGGTCCTTGTCGGTCCTGTCCGAGCAGAACGTCACGAAGTCGTCCGTGTCCGCGTTGCCGTGCCGGTGCGCCGCGGTCCACCCCTTGAGGATGTCGAAGAACGCCGAGTCCCCGACCGCCAGCCGCAGTTGGTGCAGTACCATCGCGCCGCGCTCGTACACCGGGTCCCCGGAGACGTTCTCCGGGCGGCCCGGGTCGGCCGGCGGGAACTCCCACAGGTCGCCGTCCTCCGGCGTGGCGTAGAGCTCGTCGAACCGCTCCTGGGCCGAGCCGCCGCCGTGCTGCTCGGACCACAGCCACTCGGCGTAGGTGGCGAAGCCCTCGTTGAGCCACATGTCCCGCCAGCTCCTGGGCGTCACCGAGTTCCCGAACCACTGGTGCGTCAGCTCGTGCAGTACGGTCTCCACGTCCGGCGCCGAGGGATAGACCGGCTTGGTCTGCGTCTCCAGGGCGTACCCGACGTCCTGGGGCTCATGGCCGACGATCGCCCCCGCGGAGGAGAACGGATAGGGGCCGAACAACTTGCTCGCCCAGTCCAGGATCTCCTCGGTGCGGCTCAGCGCCTCCTTGCTCGCCTCCGCCTCGCGGGGGTCGACCGCGAAGTAGAGCGGCAGCCCGCTCGCCGTGGTGGCCCGGCTCACCTCGAACCGGCCGATCGTGGCGGTGGCCAGATAGCTCGCCATCGGCTCCGCGCTGTGCCAGACGAACGTGGTGCGCCCCCCGGCGGTCCGCTCCTCGCGCAGTTCTCCGCCCGCCACCGCGGTGTAGCCCTCCGGCACGGTGATGCTGATGTCGTACGCGGCCTTGTCGCTGGGGTGGTTGTTGCCCGGGAACCAGGTCATCGAGCCGGCGGGCTCGCCCACCACGAACGCCCCGTCGTCCGTACGGACCCAGCCCTCCGCCGAGCCGTCCGGATCGGTCAGCCGCTCCGGCTGCCCGCCGTAGACCACGGTCGTCCGGAACGTCCGGCCCCGCTCGATCGGCTCGGCGGGGTCCACGATCAGCTCACTGCCCTTGCGGCGCGCCTCGGCGGCCTTGCCGTCGACCGTGACGCTGTCCACCCGCAGCCCGGCCAGGTCCAGGTGGAAGCTGCTCAGGGACTGGGTGGCGGTGGCGGTGACGACGGCCGTGGCGGACAGCCGGCCGCCGGACACGTCGTAGTCCAGGTCGAGTTGGTAGTGCCCCACGTCGTAGCCGCCGTTGCCGAGCCGGGGGAAGAGCGCGTCCCCCACCCCCGGGGCGCCGGGTGTGGCGCCCCCCTCGCCCGTACAGGCGACGGCGGACAGCAGCAGTACGGCGGCGAAGGCGCCTCCTCGGCCTGCGTCGGCCCAGGCGCGGAGTTTCACGGTGCTCCTCATCGGTACGCGGGGCGGGCTGGTCAGACCCTACGCGCCGGGGCGGGGGCCTTGACGGTGGCCGGGGAGAAGAGGAGTATTCAACGCATGATGAATAAACGAGCCGGGCGCCTCCACCGCCACCCCCGCGGCGACCCGGGCCCCGACGCGACCACCCGTACGGAGCGAACGGCGAACCGTACGGGCACCGGCAGCAGTACGGACGAAGGGGCCACCCGTACTGCTGGAGGGGCGATCCGTACGCGCGCGGGCTCGGCCCGTACGGACGTGGCGGTCCGGGCCCGCCGGCTGTCCGTCGTCCGGGGCGGCCGCACCGTCCTCGACTCCCTCGACTTCGACATCCCCCGCGGCCGCGTCGTCGGCCTCCTCGGCCCCAGCGGCTGCGGCAAGACCACCCTGATGCGCGCCATCGTCGGCACCCAGGCCCAGGTCACCGGCGCCCTCGACGTCCTCGGCCACCCCGCCGGCACCGCGCCCCTGCGCTCCCGCGTCGGCTACGTCACCCAGGCGCCCTCCGTCTACACCGACCTGACAGCCCGCCAGAACCTGGACTACTACGGCGCGGTCCTCGCCCCTCGGGCCCCGGCCGCCGACCGCCACCGACAGGTCGAGCGCGCCCTGACCGAGGTCGACCTGCTCGACCACGCCGACGCCCTCGCCGGTGACCTCTCCGGCGGCCAGCTCTCCCGGGTCTCCCTCGCCGTGGCCCTCCTCGGCGCCCCCGACCTGCTCGTCCTCGACGAACCCACCGTCGGACTCGACCCCGTGCTCCGCCGCGACCTGTGGCGGCTCTTCCACCGCCTCGCCCAGGAGAACGGCACCACACTCCTCGTCTCCTCCCATGTCATGGACGAGGCCGAGCGCTGCCAGTCCCTCCTGCTGATGCGCGCCGGCCGCGTCATCGCCGACGGCACCCCGGACGAACTGCGCGACCGTACGGGCGCGCGCACCGTCGAGGACGCCTTCCTGCGCCTCGTCGACGCCGCTGCGGACGCGGGCCGCGCCGCCGACAGGCCGCCGCACCCCGTGCCGCCCGAGAGGCCCGCGGGGCCTGCGGAGCCCGTAAAGCCCGCGGAACCCGCGGAACCCGCGGAACCCGCGGAACCCGCGGAACCCGCGGAACCCGCACCGAAGGACAGCCCGCCATGAGCCTCTTCCGGACCCTCGCCACCGCCCGCCGCGTGCTCCGCCAGCTCGGCCACGACCGACGCACCATCGCCCTGCTGCTCCTCGTGCCCTGCGCGCTCCTCGCCCTGCTCCGCTGGGTCTTCGACGCCGACCCCAGGACCTTCGACAGCGTCGGCGCCGCACTGCTCGGCATCTTCCCGCTGGTGACGATGTTCCTGGTCACCTCCATCGCCACGCTCCGCGAACGCACCTCCGGCACCCTGGAACGCCTCCTCGCCATGCCCCTCGGCAAGGCCGACCTGATCCTCGGCTACGCCCTCGCCTTCGGGCTGCTCGCCGTCGTCCAGGCGGCCCTGGCCACGGGCGTCGCCATCGGCGCCCTCGGTCTCGACATCGCAGGCTCCCCCTGGCTCCTGCTGCTCGTGGCCCTCCTCGACGCCCTGCTCGGCACCGCCCTCGGCCTGTTCGTCTCGGCCTTCGCCGCGTCGGAGTTCCAGGCCGTGCGGTTCATGCCGGCGGTGATCTTCCCCCAGCTCCTGCTCTGCGGCCTGTTCACCCCGCGCGAGCGCATGCAGCCCGTACTGGAGGCCGTCTCCCACGCGCTGCCCATGTCGTACGCCGTCGACGGCATGACACGGGTGCTCCGCGAGTCCGCGGTCACGGGGGCCTTCGTACGGGACGCGGCAGTCGTGGCCGGCTGCGCGCTGCTGGTGCTGCTCCTCGGCGCGGCGACGCTCCCCCGCCGCACCCGCTGACACCCCGGCCGCGGAAAGGCCCCTGCTCCCGGGGAAGCCCCCCGCTCCCGGGAAAGCGCCACAGTCCCCTGAAACCCTCCCGCCCCGCGCCGGACCAGGTGGGAGGATGGGACCCCACCGCGTCCACCCGCGACGGAAGAGCGACACACCATGACGCAGAAGGTCGCCGTACTCGGCACCGGCAAGATCGGCGAGGCCCTCCTGAGCGGCATGCTCCGCGGCGGCTGGCCCCCCGCCGACCTCCTGGTCACCGCCCGCCGCCCGGAGCGCGCCGCCGAGCTGCGCGCCCGCTACGGCGTCGAGGCCGTCACCAACGCCGAGGCCGCCAAGTCCGCCGACACCCTGATCCTCACGGTCAAGCCGCAGGACATGGGCACCCTCCTCGACGAGCTCGCCCCCCACGTCCCCGCCGACCGGCTGGTGATCAGCGGCGCGGCCGGCATCCCCACCGCGTTCTTCGAGGAGCGGCTGAGCCCCGGCACCCCCGTCGTCCGCGTCATGACGAACACCCCCGCCCTCGTCGACGAGGCCATGTCCGTCATCTCCGCCGGCACCCACGCCACCGAGGAGCACCTCGCCCACACCGAGGAGATCTTCAACGGGGTCGGCAAGACCCTCCGGGTGCCCGAGTCCCAGCAGGATGCCGCCACGGCCCTCTCCGGCTCCGGCCCGGCCTACTTCTACTACCTCGTCGAGGCCATGACCGACGCGGGCATCCTCCTCGGCCTGCCCCGCGCCCAGGCGCACGACCTCATCGTCCAGGCGGCGATCGGCGCCGCCGTGATGCTCCGCGACAGCGGCGAGCACCCGGTGAAGCTCCGCGAGGCCGTGACCTCACCGGCCGGGACGACCATCAACGCCATCCGCGAGCTGGAGAACCACGGTGTGCGCGCGGCCCTGATCGCCGCCCTGGAGGCCGCCCGCGACCGCAGCCGGGAGCTGGCCTCCGGCAACGGCTGACCCGCCCCGGCCCGCCGACTCCGCTCCGGTCACCCGCTCCGATCGCCCGCGTCGGTCACCCTCGCGGGCCCGAGCCGCCACGGCGGCGCCGGGCCAGCAGGAGGGCCCCACCGCAAGCGGCCAGGGCCGCCCCTCCCAGGGCGAGGACCGACGAGGGGCCGACGCCCGTACGGGACACCGGGCCGCCGGCCCTGTCGTCGACGGTGCCGCGGGGAGCCGGTCGGGTTCCCGGCGTGGCGCCCCCGCCCGACTGGTCCCCCTGCCGTACGCCGTCGCCAGGCCCGGCCGGACCGTACGACCCGGCCCGTCCGTCGCTTCCGTCCGTACTGCTCGCGTCCCCGGCCCCGACAGAGCCGGCAGAGCCCCGAGCGCCCTCGGGGCCGTCCGTACGGTCGGAAGCGGCCGGGCCCGAATCGCTCGGACCCGGACCGCCCGGCTCCGACGGTTCCGGCCGACCGGCCGTCGCGCCCCCGGCACCGGGCGCCGCCTCGCCCGGGGACCGGGCGCCCGCGTCCCCGCCGTGACCGCCCGCACCGCTCCCACCGGCCGAACGGACCGGCCGGCTCGCGACCGGGGACGGCCCGGGGGCCGGGCTCCGCGGCGCCGTGCCGGGCCTGCGCAGCCCCCGCTCCTCGCGTGCCTTCTTCTCCTCCCGCAACTGGGCCGCCAGGCGCAGCCCCTCCCGCAGCCGCTGGCGCAGCTCCGCCGCCCGCTTGCGCCGGGCCTCGCGCTGAGCCGCGGTCCCGCCCCGCCCCAGCTCCCGCTCGACCCGCCGCAGCTCGGCGGCGGTGCTGCTGTTGATCCGGTCCAGCACCCGCGCCCGCAGCTCGGACGTGCCGTTGGCCGCGGCGACGCCGCCACCGTCGGTCGGCTTCAGGTGGGGCACCCTGCTCACGGTGACCGCCTGGGCGGCCGGAGCCAGGGCCGCCCCGAGAACCGCCACCGCCACCACGGCCACGGCGGTCACCGCGACCGACAGGGCCACGGCAGCCCGGCCCGCGGGACGGTGGGGACGACGGACCTGCATGACGGGATCTCCAGATCGAGCCAGAAGCGGACAGTACGGAGGGAGGCGGTGGGCGGACGGTGGACAGTACGGGCGGAGGCGCGACCGTACAGAGGGAGGACCCGACCGTACGGCGAGAGGCGCACCTCGCCGTCCACGCTATGTCGACCGCCGCCCGCCCTCCATCGGTCGAACGGACATTTCCCCATCGTCCTCACGACGGACGGCTACGACGCAAGGAGGACACGCGGCCGGCCGCGCTCTCAGAGGGGCGGCAGCAGCCCCACCGCTTCATGGGCCCGGTCGACCAGCGGCCGGGCGAGCCCGCGGGCCCGCTCCGCACCGGCCCGCAGCACACCGTCGACATAGGAGGGGTCGGCCACCAGCTCCGCGTGCCGCTCGCGCACCGGCCGCAGCACTTCCACCACCGCCTCGGCCGTGTCCTTCTTCAGCGCGCCGTACGAGTCGTACTCCGCGGCCAGCTCCTCCGGTCGCCCGCCGCCCGAGCAGGCGGCCAGCACCTCCAGCAGATTGGCCACCCCGGGCCGGCCCTCCGGGTCGTACTCCACGGAGGTCCCGCTGTCGGTCACCGCGCGCAGCACCTTGCGCCGCACCACGTCCGGCTCGTCCAGCAGATAGACGATGCCCGCCGTGTCGGCATGCGACTTGCCCATCTTCGACGTGGGGTCCTGGAGGTCCATCACCCGCGCGGCGACCGACGGCCGGGTGGCCCGGGGCACGGTGAACACCTGTCCGTACCGCTGGTTGAACCGCACCGCGAGATCGCGGGTCAGCTCCACGTGCTGGGTCTGGTCGTCACCCACCGGCACCTCGTGCGCCCCGTACGCCAGGATGTCGGCCGCCATCAGTACGGGATACGTCAGCAGGGACAGCCGCACACTGCCGCCCCGGGCCCGCTCCCGCGCCGTCTTCTCCTTGTACTGGATCATCCGCCGCATCTCGCCGTCCGTGGCGGTGCACTCCAGGAGATAGGAGAGCCGGGTGTGCTCGTCCACATGGCTCTGCACGAACAGGGTGCACAGCCGGGGGTCCAGCCCCGAGGCCAGCAGCAGGGTCGCGGCCTGCCTGCTGAGCCGCCGCACCCGCGCCGGGTCGTGCTCGACCGTCAGGGCGTGCAGGTCCACCACACAGAACAGGGCGTCGGCACGGTGCTGGTCCTCCCGGACCCACTGGCGCACCGCCCCGAGGTAGTTGCCCAGGGTCAGATGGCCGGTGGGCTTCACCCCGCTGAAGATACGGGTCCGCGTCATCGTGTCTCTCCTTCGCTTCGGTCGGTCCTTGGACCGCCGCCGACCGCCGGCCGGATGCGAGGAGCAGATACGCGAACGGCCGCCGGAGCGGCGGCCGTGAGCGCATACGAGCAGATCGGCCGCCGTCAGGCGGCCCACCACTGAGTACTGCGCGCATGCTGGTGCATGGCGCCGACCGTACGCCTCGAAGAGCCGGTCCGCCACAGGTTTGAAGGGCTCGGGCGTGGTGGTGTAGTCTCGAACAGTTGCCACGGACCGGGTCGGGTCACCGAGTCGAGCCGAGGCAGCCACTCGAGCCGCACCGGCGGCAAACCATCTCTGCACGGCCCCCTCATCGGGAAGAATTTCGGCTTGCCGAAATTCGGTTCGAAAGACTCGATTATGAGTCGCGAGGGAAAACCGCTAAAGTGGTGGTCACGCCGGAAGGCGCGAAACCCCGCCGAGGGGGATCGGAAACGGATTCGGACCGGAAACGGAACGGAAA
>NZ_JBPQTV010000228.1:0-10364 GCF_051386515.1 Streptomyces sp. URMC 123
ATCGGAGAGGGGTGGGGCGCCAGCACGCACAGGGCCCGGTCGGTGGCCCTGCCGCCGAGCGCGCCCTCGCGCGGCCGCCCACTGGAACGCCCGCCACCGGATCACCCCCCTCGGCGGGGGCGCCGCCCCCGTCCGGCTCCATGTCTCCGACGCCATCCGCGACATCACCGACGGGGTGGTGGAACTGGAGGAGGCGGTCCTCGACCGGCTCGGGCGCGGTCGACCCCGCAAGGCGGACGTCGTGACGCGGCTGCGCAGGATCGCCGCGCTGCTAACGGACATCGGCGACGACGCCGTACTCGCCGGGCACGTGCTCACCGAGGCCCGGCGGATGGCCCGCCGCTGCGGGCAGGCGCTCGGCGAGGCCGAGCCGCTCGTACGGGTCGCCGGGCGCTGCCCCTGGTGCGACTCCGTCTCGCTGCGGGCCTTCCCCGTCCGCCGCGCCGTGCTCTGCGTCAACCCCGCGTGCCGCTGCTCGGACGAGGACTGCGCCCGCGGGGACAGCCCCGCCTACCGCCACACCTGGCCCGAGGAGCGCTGGCCCGAGCTCGCCGACGCCAGCGGGGTCACCCTGGACACGCTGCTCGCCGCGGGGGAGGACCGGTGATCGGCGGGCTGCTCACCGGGGCGCTGGCCGCCCTGGAGGTCGGCGTCACGGCGGCGACCATCCGCAAGTGGGTCCAGCAGGGCCATCTGGCGCCGGCCGGGCGCCGGGGCAGGGCCCAGCTCTTCCGGCTGGAGGACGTCTTCGCCGCGGAGCGGGCGACGCGCCGCTCCCATGAGCTCGTCCGCGCCTGACGGCGCCTGACCGAGTTCGTCCGCGCCTGACGGCGTCCGATCCCTCCGCTCCCCTCTCCCTCTCTCCTTCCGCTCTCCTTCCGCGACCGTCTCGTCGTACGGGCCATCGGCCCCTCGGCGAGGCGGTCGCTTCGCTGTGCCCGGGGGGCCGCGCCGACGACTCCCGTAGGCAAGTCGCGCCCCCGCAACAACGCCAGTTGCGCGCTCGCACGTCGTCGTTCACACTTGGAGCAGCGGCGGAGCTGTGCCCAACCCGGTTGGGACGGCCCGCCGTTGCGCATATGCGGCTCCCGTGTGTGCGTGGCCGGGCCGCGCGGCCGTACGGACCCCTCCCTCCATCCCTCCGTACGGCGCGCCGCCCGCGCGGCATCCCTCCCGGCGACACGCGGGCACGCCGGCGCCCCTCTCAAGAAGGAGACCGCATGTGAGTGACGCCCCGATCGCGTTCCCCGATGTGGAACGCCTCGTCGTGGACCACCTCAGGAACCGCCCCGAGCTGGCCGGGGTGACCGTCGACAACCGGCCGCCCGCCGGCTTCGACGGCACCCAGAAGACCGTGCTGGTCTCCCGCGTCGGCGGGGCCTGGGTGGACGACCGGCGGCTCGACGAACCGCTGGTCGACATCGAGGCCTTCGGCCCGGACAAGACCGCGGCGCACGGGGTGGCCCTCGCCGCCCGGGCCGCGGTCCTCCGGGCGGTGGGCACGTCCCACGGCACCTCGTACGTGACCGATGTGGTCGAGGCGGACGGCCCGCGCTGGCTGCCCGACCACAACCACCCCACCGCGGCGCGCTATCTCTCCACGGTGCGGCTGCTGCTGCGCGTTCGCTGAGCCGCGGCCCGCCTGAGCCGCTGAGCCGCCGGCCCGGTGCCCCACCGGGCGCCTGAGCCACCGAGGCGATCGCCTCCCCCTGACGGGCCCCGTCGTGATCGACGGGGCCTTCGCCATACCCACCCGACGCACCACCCCACCCTTCGAATGAGGAGTTCCGCATGGCAGGCAACAACGCCAACGAGATCCGCGTCGCCGGTACCGGACGCATCCTGGTCGCCAAGGCCAACACCGCCGGCCCGACCGACATGACCGCCAACTGGTCCGGCGACTGGGTGGACCTGGGCTACACCACCACCGACGGCATCAAGTTCAACAAGAAGGACAAGATCGACCCGGTCGACACCTGGCAGTCCGTCAGCCCGGCCCGGTTCATCTACTCCGACCGCGACCTGACCGTGAAGTTCCAGCTGCTCCAGCTCAGCAAGGAGACGCTGCCGTTCTTCATGGGCGGGGACCCGGTGGAGACCGTCGGCACCGGCGCCGCCACGCACTTCAAGTACAACCTGGCCAGCAACCCCAAGAAGGACGAGCGGGCGCTGGGCATCGAGTTCAGCGACGGCGCGGAGGCCACGTACCGCTTTGTCATCAAGCGCGGTCAGGTCACCGAGACCGAGGAGCTGGCGCTCACCCGCACCGGCGCCGTGAAGCTCGGCGTCACCTTCACCGCGCTGGCGCAGAACGACACGGAGCCGCTGGCGACCATCATGCTCAAGGACAAGTCGTGGCTCACCCCGGCGCCCACCCCGACCGCCTGACGACACGTCAGCGGTGAGCCGTCCGGTCCGGGCGGTGCCCCGCCCGGACCGGAACCGGTCTACACCATTTTGATGGACTGCTCGCAAATCCTTGTTGCGCTCTCGCGCGATCAGGTACGTTCGCCCTAGTCGCGGCGCGGCCCTGGCCTCCCCCCGTGGGCCGATGCGTGCCCGTGCCGCGATCTGGGGAACTCGGGACGATCATGCGGCCGCCGGCTCGCAACCCCGGCCGCCGCATTCCCCCGAGTCGCGCCCGGTGTGCCCCCAGCACCCGGGCGCGGAACCATTTGGGCGCGGGCCGTCCCCCTCTCCTCCCCCTCCTTCTGCGTCTTCTCCATCCTTTCGATCTTTCGATCCTTCCGACGGGAGTCCCGCATGCCCGGATTCAATGTCAACGCCGCCCGTGCCCAGCGCCTGGAGGCGCTCGGCCGCGCCTGGAGCTTCCAGCTCGACGACGAGACGTACGAGCTGCCGACCGAGCTCACCCGGGCGGCCGCGCGCCAGCTGCGCGACCTCGACGACAACGACGTGGACGGGCTGCTGCGGCTGCTGCTGGGCGAGGCCCAGTTCGCCCGCTTCACCGAGCACGACGTGACGATGCAGGACATCGCCGCCATCCTCGACGCCTACGGCAAGGAGACCGGACTCGGCCTGGGGGAAGACTGAGCCTCGGCGAGTTCGTCGACGAACACGCCGAGGCCCTGGAAGCGGATCTGCTCCGCCACTACGGCGTGGACCTGCTCGACTGGCACCGCGGCCGGCTCTCCTCCCGCCGGCTCGCGGTGCTGCTCGAACATCTGCCACGCGACGGCGCGGTCGCCCGCGCCCTGCACGAGGAGGCCGCCGAGTGGTCGGTCACCGACCATCTGCTCGCCACGGTCGCCGATCAACTGGCCGTTGCCAACTGGATGTTCGCCACGGTCAACAGTGACGAGGACGCGGACCCGCTGGAGTACCCGGCGCCGATCCCGCGCCCCGGCGACGGGCCCCGCCCGGACGCGCCGGACGACACGGCGGGCTCGGGTGGCGCGGATGGCGCCTCCGGGCGCGCCCGGCCCAGCGCTCAGGAACTGATGCTCTTCTTCGGCTGAGCCGGGCCGATCGGGGCCGGCCGAGCCGAGCCCGCTCACCGGGCGGTGTGCGGGAGCGTCCCGGCCCAGCGGGACACCGCGCGCAGCATCCGCCGGCGCAGCGACCCGGCCCGCACCCTGCCGGAGGCGCGGCAGAGATACGCGTGCCGCTCCACCGGGGAGCGCCGGTGCAGGAGTTCCTCCAGCGCGCCGTAGTGGCCGTAGCGGTCGTGGTCGGTCTCCAGCCCCAGGAAGAGCCAGAGAATCGGCTGCCGGGCGGCCGGCCGCAGGATGTCGACGATGGCGTCGACGTCGCCGGGGAGGGTGTCGAGCACCACGAAGGCGACCGTGGGCCGCCGGTCCCGCGGCGCCGCGCCGCCGTCGTACGAGGCCGGCACCCTGTCGTACGGGCTTGTGCCCCTGTCGTACGGGACTGCTGGCGCGCCGTCGTGGCAACGGTCCGCGCCGTCGTGGGGGCGGTCCACGCCGTCGTCGAGCAGAGCCCGCATGGCGGGAGCGACGTCGCAGGGGTAGCCGAAGACCGCCTCCTTCTCGCGCAGCTCGAACAGCGCGTTGCGGACCGTGCGGCGCTCGAACAGCCCGGCATCGTCCCGCAGTCGGAACCAGTCGTCCACCCACGCGGTCACGCCCTCGGGGCGGACCTCGGGCAGCCGCACCGGCTCCGGGGCCGCGAGCCACGACCGCAGCGACGGGGCGCGCTGGAGCTCGAAGGAGAGCCCGGATATCAGCCGGGCGGCGCCGGCCATCATCGGCGTGCGATAGGCGAGTTCCTCGTAGGCGCCGAATACCGCCATGGCGCGCCAACCGCCCGCCCCGAAGGTCATGGGCGCAATATTCCACGTCCCCCCGGGCCTGGCAACGCGACGCAATGGCGCCCGGCCCCGAAGCGGCGGACCGGCAGCAGAAGAAGACGGTCACAGTGTCGAGAGGTGTGCGGAATGGACAAAGTTCTCTACTTCGATCCCGCAGAGACCGCGTTGATGAAGAAGAACATCACCGGTCTCAGCCACAGCGTGGAGGGGATCAAGGTCGCCCTGGCCGGCGTGGCGATCACCGCCCAGCTGGTCAAGGTCGACCTCAGCCTGATGAAGATCGATGAAAAGGGCCTGACGATCGGGGGCATCCAGAAGAGCACCTGGCCCTGGGCCAAGGAGGGCTCCTGGCTCTGGAAGAAGGTCCAGAAGGACGTCGACGCCGAGTTGCGGAAGCTCCAGCAGAAGGCGGAGCAGAAGAGGTTCCTGGAAAAGGAACTGCCCGATCGGCTCAAGACCCTGGACCAGGGGGTCGCCGACCGCAAAACGGAGGTCGGCAAGCTCACCGAGCGGGCCAGAAAGGCCGAGGGCCGGCTGGACAAGCTGGAGAAGCGGCCCCAGCGGACGAAGGAGCGCATGAGCCCGTCGGCGGGCCAGCGGGTCGACGTCAATCAGCTGAAGGGGCTCCGGGAGGCCGCCATTCAGATCAATGACCTGCACAGCAGGATCGACAAGCTGGTGCGTGCCCTGTGACGCGCGGCCTTCGAGACAGAGACGTACCACGTGAAGTGAGGCGGCCATGAGCCTGAAACGAGCACTCGACGGGGCCGCCGCCGGACTGGGGCGGCTCCGCAGCGGGGTGAGCCGGTCGGCCGGCGAACTGGGCCGACTGCAACAGTCCTCCGCCACCGCGAGCAGCGCGGTCGGCCGGCTGAAGACCTCCGCCGGCCAGGTCGAGCCCTCCCTCAACCGCATGAAGTCGGGGGCCGACAGGGCCCACGGCTCCCTGGGCCGGCTGCACACCGCCGCCACCCGGAGCGGGGGCGGCCTGCGGTCGCTGCGCACGGCCGTGACCCAGGCCGACGGCGGCTTCGGCAAGGCGCGCGGCGGGGCCGACAAGCTCAAGTCCGCGCTGGACAAGCTGAAGAAGTCCGCGGACAACACCCGTAACGCGCTGCGCGATGTGAAGCGGCAGGCGGACGCGGTGGAGAAGTCGGTCGGGAAGGCGGGGAAGGGCGCCGACCGCACGGGCAAGTCGATGGGCGGCCTGGGCAAGGGGCTGAAGGGAGCGACGGGGGCCCAGAAGGGCCTGAACGTCGCCATGAAGGCGAATGTGCTGGGTCTGGTCGTCGGTCTGCTGGCGCCGCTGATCTCGCAGTTCGTGAACATGGACAAGGTCGTCGCGGTGGCGAAGAAGGGCTTCGAGATCGCCTGGCGGGCGATCCGCAGCGCCACCGACTCCGCGATGAAGTTCCTGGGCCCGCTGCTGAAGGGAGTGGTGAATCTCTTCACCGCCCCGATCCGCGGACTGATCAACGCCATGAACGGGGCCATCGGCGGGCTCAACCGGATCAAGGTCGACATTCCGAGCTGGGTGCCGGTCTTCGGCGGCAAGTCGTTCGGGATCAATCTGCCGAAGCTGCCGAACATTCCGGCGCTGGCGGAGGGCGGCATCGTGCCGGCCCGGCACGGCGGGCGGCTGGCGCTGCTGGCCGAGGCGGGCGAGGCCGAGGCCGTCATCCCCCTCTCCAAGCTCGACACGCTGCTGCGCACGGGATCGCTCAGGGGCCGCGGCCGGGGACCCGGCGGACAGCCCGGATTCCATATCGAGAACTACTACGAGTCCTCCTCGGGCAGTGCCCGCCAGACCGCCGAGGCACTGATGTTCCTCGCGAAAGCCAGAGGCTGAGGCCGATGAGCCAGACAACCGTCCCGTACCGCGGCGAGACCGCCGCCCCCGGCTCACTGATCACCCTGGACGGCCAGGTGCAGTGGGCCGGACTGCTGATGGGGCCCGGCACCCCGTACGGCATCGCCTCCGAGGGGCTCACCGGCTGGGCCGATCTGCCCGCCCTCGACACCGGCGACGTGGTCCGCCCCGACCAACACGGCGCCTGGCCCGGCGCCCAGTGGGCCCAGCCCCGCTCCGTCGGCGCGACCGTGTGGCTGCTGCCCGAGTCGGCCGACCGGGCGTCGGCCACCGCCGAGGCCCTGCTGACCGCCACCGGGGTGCGGGCGGGGGAGGAGTGGCTGGCCGTGCGGCTGCACGGGCAGACCCTCGCCTGCCGCGCCCGGATCGGCCAGCGGGTGGTGCCCACCAACCGGGCGTTCGCCACCCAGGGCGCGACCAAGGTCGCGCTCCAATGGGTCTGCGCCGACCCCCGGCGCTACAGCGTCGACGAGCGGAGCGTGCGCACCCAGCTGCCCGCCCCCGAGCCGGGCCTGTCCTGGCAGGCCGCCGGGCTGGAGTGGCCCCTGGACTGGGGCCTGGCCGGCTCCACGGGCAACCTCACCGTGGTCAACGAGGGGGACGCGCCCACCGCGCCGCTGATCGAGTTCCGCGGCCCGGTGCAGCGCCCCTCGCTCACCCGGATGAGCGACAACCGGCAGCTCCAGTACGACATCGAGCTCGCCGACTCCGATGTGCTGACCGTCGACACCACCGCCGGCACGGTCACCCTCAACGGCACCGCCTCCCGTATCCACACGGCCATGGCGACCTCGCTGCCCGAGCACCTGTTCCAGCTCGAACCCGGGGAGACGGCGCTGGCCTTCCGCGCGGCGCCCGGGCCCGTCGACCCGCGCGCGTCGGTGACCGTCACCTGGCGCGACGCCCGCTGGTAGCCGCGCGCCCGCGCCCGACCGCGTACGGGCCATCGCGCCCGCGCCCGATCGCGTACCCACGCCACGCCGCGCCGACCGCGTACGCCCCCCTGTGTCCCGACACCCCACCCCGCCCCACCCACCTCACCCCACCCGGAGACCAACATGAGTGTTCGCAGCGCATGGCTGCTCAACCGTACGGACGCCGGTGGCGGCCAGACCCGGGTCGACACCCGGCTCGCCCCCACCGGCACCATGTCCCCCTCGGGCCTGCTGACCTCGCGGGACGGCATCCTGCCCGGCTCCCCGACCGGCGCCGAGGCCGTCGCCGGGCTCGCGGTCACCGGCGACGCCGGGATGACGGCCAAGGTGGCCCCGGGGCGCGCCGTCGTCCAGAGCACCGAGGTCGCGGGCGCGTACCCCGTCGTCAGCACCCAGGTCGAGAGCATCACCTTCGCCGACGGCGACGCCGCCAACCCGCGGATCGACCTCGTGGTGCTGCGGGTCTACGACCAGGCGCACGACACGTCCAACCGCACCGAGGCCGTCATCGAGGTCATCAAGGGCACGCCGGCCGCCGCGCCGGTCGCGCCCGCCGTGCCCAGCGGCGCCCTCGCCCTCGCCGAGGTCACCGTCCCCACCGGCGCCTCCGCCGGCAAGGGCGGCCTGAACTGGGGCTCGGCCGTACGGGACCGCCGGCGCGCCACCGTGGCCGTCGGCGGGGTGCTCCCCGCGGGCGGCCCCACCGCCTTCCCCGGCGCCTACCCCGGCCAGTACCGGGACAACGGCAGCGGACTGGAGCGCTGGAACGGCACGGCCTGGGCCGCCTACCCGCCCGAGCCCGTCTGGCGCTCCTGGACCCCCACCTGGACCGTCAGCTCCGGCACCAACCTGCCCTCCTTCGGGAACTCGGTGCTCAACTGCCGCTATGTGAAGGTCGGCCGGGTCGTGCACTTCGCCTTCGACGTCACCTTCGGCTCCACCGCCAAGTACGGCGCCGAGAACTGGCGGTTCGGGCTGCCCGTGCCGGCCGCGGCCCTGACCCAGGCCATCGGCTACGCCGAGCTGCAGGGCGCCTCGGGCCTGCACCGCCTCATCTCGCGGGTGCGCGTCACCAGCGACTCCACCTTCGAACTGGAGATCTCCTCCGGGCGGGTCGACAGTGTGGCCGTGACCGGCGCCCAGTCCGGCATCGCCGACGTCAACGCTCCCTGGACCTGGGCCGCCGGCCACATGATCCGCGGCACCGCGACCTACGAGGCGGCCGCGTGACGAGCGCGTCCGGGTACGGGTCCGGCGCCCCGTACGCGGCCCCCTACCGCGCCGTCTTCTGCGATCTGCGGACCGACGAGGTCAAGGACGTCCTGCCGCTCGTCGACGTCCAGTTCGACGACTACATCGGCAAGACCGGCTCGCTGACGGCGACCGTGCCCCTGCCCGACGAGGGGCTCGCGCAGCGGGCCCGGCGCGCGCTCGAGCCCGGCCGCACGGCGGTGTGGCTGGAGCGCGGCTCGGAGATCTGGTGGGGCGGCATCCTGTGGACCTGCACCCCGGCGGGCGACGAGCGGGGCCGGATGCGGGTCGAGATCCAGGCCGGCACCTTCGACTCGTACCTCGACCACCGCGTCCTCGCCGCCAAGCAGGTCGCCGACGGCGTCGACCAGTTCGACATCGTGCGCCGGCTGCTGGACCACGTGCAGGGCCAGTCGGGCGGGGACATCGGCATCGAGTACGGCGACGAGGTCTCGGGCGTCGAGCGCACCCGCACCTTCGAGTTCCACGAGTTCGCCCGCGTCCGCGAGCTCATCGACTCCCTCGCGGCCATGGACAACGGCTTCGAATGGCGCGTGCACTGCTACCGCGACCCCGAGTCCGGCCGGCGGGTCAAGCTGCTCCGGCTCGGCAGCCCCGTCCTCACCACCGGCGCCACGGACATCGTCCTCGACCGGCCCGGCCCCGTCCTCGCCTACAGCCTGCCCACCGACGCCACCGTGCAGGCCAACGCCTGGCGGGCGCGCGGCGAGAGCGCCAACCGCAACCAGGCGAGCGCCTCCGTGCCCGCGGTGTCCCGCTGGTGGGTCCACGACGAGGACATCCGGGTGGCCGGCTGGCCCCGGCTGGAGGGCACCTCCGACCACGCCGGCGTCAGCGACCGCGCGGCACTCGACGCCCTCGCGGCGGCGGCCTGGCGCAAGGCCCGCCGCCCCCAGGTCATCCCCGAGGTCACGGTGCGGGTCGAGGGCCGGATCGGGCCCGCCGCCCTGGGCGCGACCGTGCGGCTGCGGCTGCACGACCTGTGGCACCGGGAGGGAACGGGCGAGCGCTACCGCATCGTCGGGCTCGCCGTGACCCCGCCGACGCGCGGGCAGGCCGAGACCGCCAAGCTCTATCTCGAAGGGGTCTGACATGGCCGCCGTACCGATGGACCTGCTGGACCGCATCCGGGCGCTGGAGCGCCAGGTGCGCGCGCTCATGGGCAGTGCCAACACCCGCCCCGCCATGAACGAGATCATGAGCGGCAACGTCACCATCGGCGAGGGCGGCCAGCTCATCGTCTTCCCGCCCGGGGGCGAGCGCCCCACGTTCGCCGTCGGCCAGTGGCCTGACGGGTCCTACGGGGCGCAGATGCGCCGCCAGGACGGCAGCGCCGCGCTGGTGGTGGAGGGCGACGGGTCAGAGAAGGGCATGATCCGCATGATGAGCCGCGACACCGCGGCCGCCTCGCGGGTCCTGATCATGGACGACTTCTACTCCGACACCTTCCTCGGTCGGCCCTGGATGCCGATCCCGATGTTCCCCACGGAGCGGCAGAACACCTCCCAGACGGCCTATGAGCCCGCCTGGGTGGGCGAGTGCCCGGTGCACAACGCCGTGACGGTGATCAAGCTGGTGACCTACTCGCCGCACGGCGGCCAGGTGAAGGTCACCATGACCACCGGCGGCACGACGGTGACGCTGGCGGAGTACGACGTGCCCGCCGCGCAGTGGACCTGGCGCACGATCGTCCGTCCCAACCACGGGATGGAGTTCCTGCAGAGCGCCGTGTGGAACGTCAACCACCGGTGCAAGGCGCAGAACAGCGACATCGAGACCCGGCTGTTCTCGGCCTACACCCGCAACACGCAGAACGCGGGGGAGAAGCCGGAGCCGCCGGTGCGGCCGGCCGCGAAGGTGTCGCCGACGGCGGCGGTTCCGTCGTCGGCCACCTCGGCGGCGGCGGCCTCTTCGGCGTCCGGGCCCGCCCCGGCGGCCGAGCCGGCCCCGGCGCCCGGGCAGGCCCCGGCGGACACCTGACGCACGCCTCCGAACC
>NZ_JBPQTV010000229.1:0-10327 GCF_051386515.1 Streptomyces sp. URMC 123
CACGGCCGCGGCGGGCTCCGGGCTCGGCGCGGCCGTGTCCGCCGCGTCGGACCGCTCCCCCTGCTCCAGGGCCGCCCGCTCCACGGCCGCCTGTGCGAAGAGGTCCTCCTGCGTGAAGTCCGCGAGGCCGCTGACGCCCACGCCCAGCAGCCGTACGCCGCCCGTGGTGTCCACGCCCTCCAGCAGCCGGCCGGCCGCCTCCCGCACCACCGCGGGGTCGTCCGTGGGCCCGCGCAGGGTCTCCGAGCGGGTGAGCGTCGAGAAGTCGTATCTGCGCACCTTCAGCACCACCGTGCGCCCCGAGCGGCCGGCCGCGCGCAGCCGGGTCACACACCGTTCCGCGAGCCGGTCGACCTCCGCCCGCACCCGCGCCCGGTCGTGCAGGTCCACGTCGAAGGTGTCCTCCACGGAGACCGACTTGGCGTCCCGCTCGGCGACCACCGGGCGGTCGTCGCGCCCCTCGGCCATGGCGTGCACCGAGGCGCCGTGGGCCTTCCCGAGCAGCCGCACCAGCTCCTCCTCGCCGGCCTCGGAGATCTCGGCGATGGTGGTGATGCCGGCCCTGCGCAGCGCCTCGGCGGTGGCCGGCCCGACGCCCGGCAGCGTGCGCACGGGCAGCGGGGCCAGCAGCTCCCGCTCGGTGCCCGGCTCGATCAGCACCAGGCCGTCCGGCTTGGCCCGCTCGGAGGCGATCTTGGCGAGCATCTTGGAGCCCGCCAGGCCCACCGAGCCGGTGAGCCCCGTCGCGGCCCGGATGTCGCGCCGCAGCCGCTCCCCCACCGCACGCGCCTCGTCCGCGTCCCCGGCCGCCCCGCCGGCGTCCAGATCGACGAACGCCTCGTCCAGGCTCAGCGGCTCGACCAGCGGCGACAGGGCGTGCAGCAGCCCCATGACGGTCTCGCTGACCTGTCGGTAGAGCTCGAAGCGCGGCACCAGATAGGCGGCGTTCGGGCACAGCCGCCGGGCGTGCGCCATGGCCATGGCGGAGTGCACGCCGAAGGGCCGGGCCTCGTAGGAGGCGGTGGCCACCACGCCCCGGGGCCCGAGGCCGCCCACGATCACCGGCTTGCCGCGCAGGCTGGGCTTCGCCGCCTGCTCCACGGCGGCGTAGAACGCATCCATGTCGAGATGCAGAATCGTCGGGGCGTGTCTCACACCTCAGATGCTGCCGCACCCCACTGACAGTCTCCGCAGGCCGGCCGTACGAGCCGCCGTCAGGGACACCGTACGGGCGGCGGTGGGACACCGTACGGGCCCACCGCAGGGGCAGCCGTACGGCCGGCGGCCCGGTCAGCCCGCGCGGTTGCGGCGCCGGGCGAGCTCGTCCGAGGGGTTGTGCCCCACCAGGGTCTCGCCGGTGTCCACCCGCTCGCCGTGGAGCTGCGAGAGGGCCTCCTCGACATCGCGCCAGACCACGCCGACCGCGATCCCGAAGATCCCCTGACCGCCCTGGAGCAGGTCGACCACCTCGTCGGGGGACCCGCACTCGTAGACCGTGGCGCCGTCGCTCATCAGCGTCATCTGCGCGAGGTCCGCCCGCTCGCGGGTGCGCAGGTGCTGGACGGCGGCCCGGATGTTCTGGAGGGAGACCCCGGTGTCGAGGAAGCGCTTCACGATCTTCAGGACGACGACGTCCCGGAAGCTGTAGAGCCGCTGGGTGCCGGAGCCGTGCGCGGGCCGCACGCTGGGCTCGACCAGGCCGGTGCGGGCCCAGTAGTCCAGCTGGCGGTAGGTGATCCCCGCCGCCGCGCAGGCGGTCGGGCCGCGATAGCCGATGCGCTCCTCGGACTGCTCGGGAGGCGGTCCGGCCTGCGCCGCGGCCGCGTGCCTGCGGGTGGGGTCGGGCGCACTCCTGTGGAGCGGAACCGGGCCGCCCACCGCTGTACCGTCGCCGGTGCTTCTCACGCCGACCTCCGTCCTTGACCTGCCTTCTCGACGGTAGGCAGTCACCCGGGGTGCGTCAACGATCGCCACACTCGGCACGCCGAGTGATAATCACCCTGAGAGTGGTTTCGCGTGCCCCGATACGGGGAACAGCTAGCCGGATGGCCCTGCCGCGGCGCCTATGACCCGATGAGCGGGCGCCCACGCCGTCCTGGGCGGGCGCCGACCCGGCGGTCACTGATTGCTGCTGCCGAAGTCCTCGGGGGAAATCTGGTCGAGGAACTCGCGGAACTTCTCCACCTCGTCCTCCTGCTCGTCCGGAATGGCGATACCGGCGTCGTCCAGCACCCCGTCGCTGCCGTAGATCGGCGTCCCCGTGCGCAGCGCCAGCGCTATGGCGTCGGACGGGCGGGCGCTCACCTCGACCCCGCTGGCGAACACCAGCTCGGCGTAGAACACGCCTTCCCGCAGGTCCGTGATGCGGACCTCGGTGAGCTGCTGGCCGACCGCCTCCAGGACGTCCTTGAACAGATCGTGGGTCAGCGGTCGCGCTGGCGCCATGCCCTGCTGGGCGAAGGCGATGGCGGTTGCCTCCCCTGGCCCGATCCAGATGGGGAGGTACCGGTCGCCTCCCACTTCACGCAGGAGCACGATCGGTTGGTTGGAGGGCATTTCCACCCGGACACCGACAACGTCGAGCTCGTTCACACAGTAACCCTAGGACGTGCCCGGCCGGTTTGGGTAGTCGGGCCCCCCTCCGCTCAGTGCGGTGGCGTGCGCAGCGCGGCTTCCACCAGGGCCGCGTGCAGCCGCACGGACAGGGTGGCGAGCTCACGCGCGGTCGATTCGGCGTGCTGCCTGGTCCGGGGGTTGCGATGCCGCCGCAAGGGTGCCACCACCTGCTCCACGAGCCCCGCCTGGCGGTCGGCGGCGGCCTTCATGGCCCGCAGATGGCGGGGCTCCAGCCCGTACCGCCCGAGGTCGGCCACCAGCCGGGCGACGGCGACCGCCCCGATGTCGTATCCGCCGTCCGCGTCGGCGGGGCCGAGGAGCCCGTACGACTCCCACTCCGCGAGCACGCCCTCGTCGATGCCGGTGGCCGCGAGCAGCTCCGGCCGGCCGATGCGGGTGGCGGGCCGCTCCCCGGCCGGCTCCAGGGCGGCGTCCAGCGGCTCGCGGCCGGGCGAGGGGGACGGGACGGGGGGCCGCTCGCCGCGGTCCAGCGCGTCCAGGTGCTCACGGATGACCTTGAGCGGCAGATAGTGGTCGCGCTGCATGCGCAGCGCCCTGGCCAGCCGTTCGACGTCCGCCGGGCTGAACTTGCGGTAGCCCGAGGAGGTGCGCTCCGGCTCGACCAGGCCCTCCGCCTCCAGAAAACGGATCTTGGAGATGGTGATCTCGGGGAACTCGTCGCGCAGCAGGGTGAGCACCGTTCCGATGCTCACCCTTCGACCGTCCGTGGCGGCGGTACCGGTTCCGGTACCGCCCGACGGTGTCCGCGGCATGGCTCCCCCTGGTGGGTCAGACGCCCCGCTGACTCGCGTAGAAGACCAGCCGGTACTTGCCGATCTGCACCTCGTCACCGTTGGCCAGGGGCACCGAATCGATCCGCTCCCGGTTGACGTAGGTGCCGTTGAGGCTGCCGACGTCCGCGACGGTGAAGCCGCCGTCCTTGCCGCGCCGGAACTCCACATGGCGGCGGGAGACCGTGACGTCGTCCAGGAAGATGTCGCTCTGCGGGTGGCGGCCAGCCGTGGTCAGCTCGCCGTCCAGCAGGAAGCGGCTGCCCGAGTTCGGGCCCCGGCGGACCACCAGCAGGGCCGAGCCGATCGGCAGGGCGTCGACGGCGGCCTGTGCCTCGGGCGACAGGGGCGGCACGGTCTGACCGGTGGCCTCCGCCTCGTACGCCTCCAGCCCCGAGATGGAGATCGTGGAGGTGGTCTCCGAGGCCCGCTCCGCCTGGGCGCCTGGACGCAGCGGGGAACCGCAGTTGGAGCAGAACCGGCTCGCCTCGGCATTCCGGTGTCCACACCGCGTACAGACGAGAGACGCCGACATGGGCTGGGCCTCCTGCCGCGACTGGCCTCGCGAGGCCGGGGACGCGTACGGGTCGGAACCGTGTCCGGCGCCCGCACTCGAGGTCGATGATTCCCCGAAACCTATGCGTCCGGAGGCGGCGGGGTCAACAGAAGACGCGCCGTGACCACCGAGAATGTCCTGAGGCCGGCCGCCGACCTCGTCGCGGAAGAGCGGGCGCTCCTCCTGGGCGGACCCCTGGTCCGCGGGGCGCCCGGCACGGTGGCGCGCCGTGCTGCCCTCTTCGCGGGAACTCTTACCGAACAACTTCGCAAACAACTTCACGGGCGATTCCCCTTGACCGAAACAGACCCGCCCGTGGGGCAGGACGAACCCTCGATGCACACACCGGTCGACTTGGACATCCAGACAACGTCCGCAGCCGTCAGACAGTTTCCACCACGCATCGCTCCTTTGATGCGCCGACCCCCCGCTCGCTCGTGCCCTCGCCTCACGGCCCCCATGCATGCCCGCCTCACTGCGATGACGACCGAGCGTAGTCAGGGCGTTCACCCGGCCGCAAGGCATCCACGATGATCTTCTCCGCACGGGCGACGGTCACCGTGGCCTGCTCCTTCTCCAGCGTCTGCACCACGCCGCCGGGGATGTGCAACGCCGGTTCCAGGTCCTGCGGCTTGCCGATGACCTTGAAACGGAAGGGCTGACTCACTTTCTTCCCATCGATCCGCACGCCGCCGCCCACATCCTCGAAGTAGGTGTTCGCGACCACCCGCACATCGTTGATCTGGATCGCCTCGGCGCCCGCGGCGCGCAGTTCCTGGATCGCGTCGAGCAGTTTGTTGGCCGTGACCTTGCCGGCCGTGTCGCTGACGGTGATGGTGATGCCGGGCCCCTGGGCCGCGATGGTGCCGGCGAGGATGCCGAGTTGCTGCTCGCGCTGGACCGTCTGCTTCCGGGCCTCCTCGGCCTGGTCGGAGCTGGTCTCCAGCTCCCGGCGCTGGTCCTCCAGGCGGCGCTTCTCGTCCTCCAGGCGCTGGCTGCGGTCGTCCAGCTCGTCCAGGATGCGTACGAGGTCCTCCTGGCGGGCGCCGCGCAGCGCGCCGCTGTCGCTGGTGGAGCGGACCTGGATGGCCAGGCCCAGCCCCAGCACGAACAGCAGGATGGCGAACGTCAGTTGGGCGCGGGTGATACGGGGCGGCCACAGGCCCGCGCGCAGCCGCTCGCGGCCGGTGAGCTGCGCGGGGCCCTCACCAGGGCCCTTGGCGGGAGTGCCGGCCGCGGGGCCTTCCATGGGCGCGCCGGCCGCCGGAGGCCCGGCGGCTTCGGCTTCGGCTTCGGCTTCTTCGGTTTCGGTCTCGGGGAGCCCGGCGGCCCTGGGGGGCTCCGCCGCCTCGGGGGGTCCGGCCGCCTCGGGGGGCGTGCGGTCGCCCGCCCGGCCGCCGGCGCCGCCCTCGGGCGCGTCGGGGGCACCGGGGCGCTCGCCGGGCAGCGGCCGCCGCCCCGGACGCGGCGGCTCCGGCTCGCGCCCCGGGCGCGCCGGGCGGGCGTTCTCGTCGTGGTTCATCGGCTCGATCGGCTCGTTGTTCATCGGTGTCACGCCCGGAACACATGCCGGCGGATGGCCGCCGCGTTGGAGAAGATCCGGATGCCCAGCACGACGACGACGCCCGTGGACAACTGGGCGCCGACGCCGAGCTTGTCGCCGAGGAAGACGATCAGCGCGGCGACGACGACGTTGGAGAGGAACGACACCACGAAGACCTTGTCCACGAAGATGCCGTCCAGCATGGCCCGCAGACCGCCGAAGACCGCGTCCAGAGCGGCGACGACGGCGATGGGGAGATAGGGCTCGACCACTGCCGGCACCTCGGGCCGGACGAGCAGCCCGACCACGACTCCCACGACGAGGCCCAGTACGGCGATCACGATGTGCCCTTCCCTGTGTCGGCGGCGCGCTTGGAGTCGCCACCGGCTTGCGGCTGTGCGGTTCGTACGATCAAACTCGGCGCGGCGGGCAGCCGGACGTCGTCCTGGGCGGAAATGCTCCAGCGGATGCCGAAGTTCTCCTTCAGCGCGTGGAGGTACAGCCCCTCGAAGCTGTCCGGGAAGCGGGAGGCCAGCTTCTGCCCGTCCCCCACCGCCAGCACCGTGTACGGCGGCACCAGCGGTTTGTTGTCGACCAGTATGGCGTCACCGGCGGCCCTGATCGCCGACAGCGCCGTCAGCCGCTGCCCGTTCACGGCGATCGCCTCGGCGCCGGACTGCCACAGGCCGTTGACGATGCGCTGCATGTCGCGGTCGCGGACCCGGCCGGTGTCGGAGAAGCCCTGGTTCTCGCGCGGACCGCCGCCGCCCGAACGGGCGTCCTTGGCGTCGTCGACGACGAGTTTCACCCCGGGGCCCCGCACCTCGGTGGCCCCGGCGAGCAGGGCCACCAACTGGGCCTGTTCGCCGCCGTGCTCCTCCAGCGCCTCGCGCTGCTTGGTGCCCACCTCGGAGCGGAGGGTGTCCACGCTCTTCTGCAGCCGGTCCGCGTCGGCGGTCTCCGTCTCGATGCGGCTGATCAGTTCCTCGCGCTCCTTGGCGATGACCGGGGCGGCCTCCTGGGCCTTCACCGCGCCGACGGTCACCACGACCGCGGCCAGCAGCAGCCCCGCGGCCAGCCCGAGTTTGGCCTTCAGAGCCTTCGGCAGCCCCGTCGCCCCGGCGGCCTCACGGCGCGCGGCCGCCTCGGCGTAGCCCTCGTCCAGGCTGTGATCCATCACATTGGTCAGCAGCGACATGGAGGCGTCGGGGCGCGCGGGCGGCGCCGGTGTGCTCCGAACGGGGTCTTGCTGCGGCATGCCGCACATCGTCGCACGTCGGGGTGGCTGCCGCCGAACGGCCCCACCGGCGCGCCGCGGCGGGGCACCGCGCCGTGCGGTGCCCCGCCGAGAAGGTCGTGCCGGGCCGGGCCGGTGACCGGGTCAGCGGCCGGCGCTGTCCACCACCGCGGACCACTCGTCGAGCAGCGCCTGCGCGGAGGCGTCGTCGGGCCCCTCGGCCCACAGATGGGTGACGGCCTCGGCCGGGTCCGGCAGCACCATCACCCAGCGGCCGTCGGCCTCCACGACGCGCACGCCGTCGGTGGTGTCCACCGAGCGGTCGCCGGCGGCCTCCACCACGTGCCGCATGACGAGCCCCTTCACCGCCCAGGGGGTGGCCAGGTCGCGGCGGAGCACATGGGCGCGCGGGATGCGGGCGTCGATCTGGCTGAGGGTCAGCTGGGTGCGGGCCACCAGGCCCAGCAGCCGGACGAAGGCCGCGGTGCCGTCGAAGACACTGCTGAACTCCGGGATGATGAAGCCGCCGCGGCCGTCGCCGCCGAAGACGGTGGCATCCGCCCGCCCGACCCGGGTCAGGTCGTCCGGCGAGGTGGTGGTCCACTCGACCTGGGTGCCGTGGTACGCGGCGACCTGCTCGGCGATGCGGGTGGTGGTCACCGGCAGGGCGACCTGTCCGCTGCGCCGCTCGGCGGCCACCAGGTCGAGCATCACCAGGAGCGCCCGGTCGTCCTCGACGATCCGCCCGCGCTCGTCCACGAGCGAGATGCGCTCGCCCACGGGGTCGAAGCGGACACCGAAGGCGGCCCGCGCCGAGGAGACGATCTCCCCGAGCCGCACCAGGCCGGAGCGGCGGGCCTCGGCCGTCTCGGTCGGCCGCGCCTCGTCGAGGCCGGGGTTGATCGTCAGGGCGTCGACCCCGAGCTTGCCGAGCAGGCTGGGCAGGACGAGCCCGGCGCTGCCGTTGGAGGCGTCGACGACGACCTTCAGGCCCGCCTCCGCCACCCCGGAGGTGTCCACGGCCCGCAGCAGCGAACCGGCGTAGGAGTCGAAGACGCTGGACGGGAAAGCCAGGTCGCCGATCTCGCCGGGGAACGCCCTGCGGTACTCCTGGCGGGCGTAGACGCGATCCAGCTTGCGCTGGCCGGCGGCCGAGAGATCGGCGCCCCGCTCGTCGAAGAACATGATGTCGACGGAGTCGGGCACCCCCGGCGAGGTGCGGATCATGATGCCGCCGGCGCTGCCCCGCGCGGTCTGCTGCCGGGCCACGGGCATCGGGACGTTCTCCAGGTCCCGTACGTCGATGGCGCTGGCCTGGAGGGCGGAGATCACCGCTCGTTTGAGGGCGCGGGCACCACGGGAGTGGTCACGCGCCGTGGTGACGGTGGCGCCCTTCTTCAGGGTGGTGGCGTACGCGCCGGCGAGCCGCACGGCGAGTTCCGGGGTGATCTCGACATTGAGGATGCCGGACACGCCCCGGGCGCCGAACAGATGCGCCTGGCCGCGGGACTCCCAGATGACGGAGGTGTTGACGAAGGCACCGGCCTCGATCGTCTTGAACGGATAGACCCGCACATTGCCCTGGACGATGGATTCCTCGCCGACCAGGCACTCGTCGCCGATGACGGCGCCGTCCTCGATGCGGGCGGCCCGCATGATGTCGGTGTTCTTCCCGATCACGCAGCCGCGCAGATTGCTGTGCGGCCCGATGTAGACGTTGTCGTGGACGACGGCCTTGTGGAGGAAGGCGCCGCTCTTGACCACGACGTTGGAGCCCACGACGGTGTGCTCGCGAATCTCGACGTCGGCCTCCACCTTGGCGTAGTCGCCGATGTAGAGCGGCCCGCGGAGGACGGCGTCGGGGTGGACCTCCGCGCCCTCGGCGACCCAGACGCCCGGGGAGATCTCGAAGCCGTCGAGATCGACGTCGACCTTGCCCTCCAGGACATCGGCCTGGGCCTTCACATAGCTCTCGTGGGTGCCGACGTCCTCCCAGTAGCCCTCGGCGACATAGCCGTAGATGGGCTTGCCTTCCTTCATCAGCTGGGGGAAGACGTCACCGGACCAGTCGACGGGCACATCGGGCTCGACGTAGTCGAAGACCTCGGGCTCCATCACATAGATGCCGGTGTTGACGGTGTCCGAGAAGACCTGGCCCCAGGTGGGCTTCTCCAGGAAGCGCTCCACCCGGCCCTCGTCGTCGACGATCGTGATGCCGAACTCGAGGGGGTTGGGCACCCGGGTCAGGCAGACGGTGACCAGCGCGCCCTTGGACTTGTGGAAATTGATCAGCTCGGTGAGGTCGAAATCGGTGAGGGCATCGCCGGAGATGACAAGGAAGGCGTCATCCTTGAGCGCTTCCTCCGCATTCTTGACGCTACCGGCGGTGCCGAGTGGCTTTTCCTCGTTGGCGTAGGTGAGCTCCATGCCGAGCTCCTCGCCGTCGCCGAAGTAGTTTTTGACGAGCGAGGCGAGGAACTGCACGGTCACCACGGTCTCGGTGAGACCGTGCCGCTTCAGCAGCCGCAGTACATGCTCCATGATCGGCCTGTTGGCCACGGGCAGGAGCGGCTTGGGCATGCTCGAGGTCATGGGGCGAAGGCGCGTGCCTTCGCCGCCGGCCATCACGACGGCCTTCATGTCGGAAGCGTCCTCCTTGAAGAGACGACGGTCGTGCCGACCTCACCCGTCAATGGGCGCCCGCTCGCACTCGCGGGCGCCGGCCTCATGACGTGCATGACGAGGCTGCCGCATTGGCGAGCTCAGCCGGCGGTTGCGTCCGCCCTGACAAGTCGGCGGACCTGAACCACGTAAAGAATCCCTGCCCACCAATAGAGCGTTGTACCCCATCCGGCGAACGCCCATCCGAAAATAGCAGCGAGTGAGTGCAACCAGCCATCTCCGTCACTCAGCAGCAGCAACGGGAAGGCGTACATGAGGTTGAATGTGGCTGCCTTGCCCAGGAAGTTCACCTGGGGCGGCGGATAGCCATGGCGGCGCAGGATGCCCACCATGACCAGCAGGAGGAGCTCCCGGGCCAGCAGCACGGCGGTGAGCCACCACGGCAGGATGCCCCGCCAGGTCAGGCCGACGAGCGTCGAGAGAATGTAAAGCCGGTCGGCGGCCGGATCGAGAAGGCGTCCGAGGCTGCTGATCTGGTTCCAGCGGCGCGCCAGCTTTCCGTCGAGGTAGTCGCTGATGCCGCTCAGGGCCAGGACGAGCAGGGCCCAGCCGTCGCTGTTGTGCCCGTCGAACTCGGGCCGGAGGATCAGCCACAGGAACAGTGGTACGCCGACCAGGCGCGCCATGCTGAGAATGTTCGGGATGGTGAGGACGCGGTCCGTCTGGACCCGCGTCTCCTGGACCTCCACCCGGAAGCCTCCTGGGGAACGTGCCGACGATGCCCCCTGACCCTACCCGTCGGCATTGCCGGCCCGCACACAGGGGTCGGCCATGTCCGGGTCCCGAACGCAAAAATGCCTCAGCCCCCCGAACCGCAAGGGTTCGGGGGACTGAGGCTAAAAATTGTTCGGCGGCGTCCTACTCTCCCACAGGGTCCCCCCTGCAGTACCATCGGCGCTGAA
>NZ_JBPQTV010000230.1:0-10304 GCF_051386515.1 Streptomyces sp. URMC 123
CCCCGGCCCGGCCCCGTACCCCCTCCGCCGCACCGGGCGCCTCGTACGCCCCGGCGGCACGGCGATCATCGGCCACCCCGGGCACGCGCCGAAATTGGGTGCCTCGGGCAAACGTCGTCTACGATCAGCGTCGTTTTGGTCGGTTCGGGGGCATATCCACAGAGGAGCGTGAGGTCGTGCCCCCGTCGGCTGCTCAACGGCGACGCGGCGACGGCGGTTCCCGGATGTCTCGATTCACCTGCGTGACCCCGGTCACTTTGCTCGGACAAAGCGGACACCATCTTTGTGCACGCGTTCACAAAGACATAGCCTGGCGTCGATGGGGCGCTCTTGGGACGAAGAGCCGCCCGCAGCCCCGCTCTACCCGCAGGAGCACCGTGGCAACTGGCCGAACTCACCGACCGGCGACCCGAAGCCGAGGGATTCCCGAGGCCACCGTCGCCCGGCTTCCGCTGTATCTCCGTGCTTTGACGGCGCTGTCCGAGCGCTCGGTGCCCACGGTCTCCTCCGAGGAGCTCGCGGCGGCGGCCGGCGTCAACTCCGCCAAGCTGCGCAAGGACTTCTCCTACCTCGGCTCGTACGGCACCCGCGGGGTCGGTTACGACGTCGAGTACCTCGTCTACCAGATCTCCCGTGAGCTCGGTCTGACCCAGGACTGGCCCGTCGTGATCGTCGGCATCGGAAACCTCGGCGCCGCGCTCGCCAACTACGGCGGGTTCGCCTCCCGCGGCTTCCGGGTCGCCGCGCTGATCGACGCCGACCCGGCCATGGCCGGCAAGCCGGTCGCCGGGCTGCCCGTGCGGCACACCGACGAGCTGGAAGCGATCATCCGGGACAACGGTGTGTCCATCGGTGTGATCGCCACCCCCGCCGGCGCCGCCCAGCAGGTGTGCGACCGGCTGGTCGCCGCCGGGGTCACCTCGATCCTCAACTTCGCCCCGACCGTGCTCTCCGTGCCCGACGGCGTGGACGTGCGCAAGGTCGACCTCTCCATAGAGCTCCAGATCCTCGCCTTCCACGAGCAGCGGAAGGCCGGCGAGGACCTGGGCCAGGACATCGCGCAGCCGTCCGCCGCCGTCCGCGCGGCGGGCGTGGCCGATGGCCGCAAGGGACCCGACGGGGACGTGCCCGCCGTGATGCCGGCATGAGTCTGCTCGTCGTCGGCCTCAGCCACCGCAGCGCCCCGGTCAGCGTGCTGGAGCGGGCCGCGCTCTCCCCCGACACCCGGGTGAAGCTGCTGCACGACACGCTCGCCGCGCAGCCCGCCACCGAGGCCGCGGTGCTCGCCACCTGCAACCGCATCGAGCTCTACGCCGACGTGGACAAGTTCCACGCCGGTGTCGCCGAGCTGTCCACGCTGCTGGCCCAGCACTGCGGGGTCGGCCTGGAGGAGCTCACCCCCTATCTCTATGTGCACTACGAGGACCGGGCCGTCCACCACCTGTTCTCGGTGGCCTGCGGGCTGGACTCGATGGTCGTCGGCGAGGGCCAGATCCTCGGCCAGATCAAGGACGCCCTCGCCCTCGGCCAGGAGCTGCACACCGCCGGGCGGCTGCTCAACGACCTCTTCCAGAAGGCGCTGCGGGTCGGCAAGCGGGCGCACACCGAGACCGGCATCGACCGGGCCGGCCAGTCGCTGGTCACCTTCGGCCTGGAGCAGCTAGCCGGTGACGAGCCGGTCGAGCGGTGGATCGAGGGCAAGCGCGCGCTGGTGATCGGCGCGGGCTCGATGTCCTCGCTGGCCGCGACCACGCTGGCCCGCGCCGGGGTGCGCGAGCTCGTGATCGCCAACCGCACGCTGGAGCGCGCCGAGCGGCTCGCCGCCGGGCTGGCCGCGGCGCTGGCCCGGAACACCGAGCCGGGCGCCGCGCCGGCCGGGCCGTCGGCCCGCGCCGTGGCGATGAGCGCCGTGCCCGCCGAGCTCGCCGGCGCCGATGTCGTCGTCTCCTGCACCGGCGCGGCCGGCCTCGTGCTGACCGCCGACGCGCTGCGCGAGGCGCTGGCCGCGGGCGAGGCCGCCGGCCGCAGGCCCGGCGCCGACTCCGGAACCGGGATCGGGCTGTACGCGCTCGACCTGGCCATGCCGCGCGACATCGACGCCGCGGCGCACCGCATCGACCGGGTCCGCCTGATCGACATCGAGACGCTCGCCGAGGCCGCGGCCGACGCGCCCATGGCCGCCGACGTGGACCAGGTGCGGGCGATCGTCTCGGAGGAGGTCGCCGCCTTCGGCGCCGCCCAGCGCGCCGCGCACATCACCCCCACCGTGGTCGCCCTGCGCACCATGGCGGCGGACGTCGTCACCAGCGAGATCGCCCGGCTCGACGGCCGGCTGCCCGAGCTCGACGACCGGCAGCGCGCGGAGATCTCCCAGACCGTGCGCCGCGTCGTCGACAAGCTGCTGCACGCGCCCACGGTGCGGGTGAAGCAGCTCGCGGGCGAGCCCGGTGGCGCCGGGTACGCCGACGCGCTGCGCGAACTCTTCGACCTCGACCCGAAGGCGGTCGCCGCCGTCAGCCGGGCCGACTCCTCGTCGAGCACGATCGACCCGAACCGAGGGCGGGCATGATGAACGAGACCCCGATGGCTCCCGGCCGCCACGCCGGCGGACAGGACCGTACGGCACCGGACGCCGGCCGCCCGCTGCGGCTGGGCACCCGGCGCAGCGCGCTGGCCATGGCGCAGTCCGGCCAGGTCGCCGAGGCCGTGCGGCGGCTGACCGGCCGGCCCGTGGAGCTGGTGGAGATCACCACGTACGGCGATGTCTCCCGGGAGAGCCTGGCGCAGATCGGCGGCACCGGTGTGTTCGTCTCGGCGCTGCGCGACGCGCTGCTCGCCGGGGACATCGACTTCGCGGTGCACTCGCTGAAGGACCTGCCGACCGCCCAGCCCGACGAGCTGACGCTGGCCGCCGTGCCGCCGCGCGAGGACCCGCGCGACTGCCTGGTCGCCCGCGACGGGCTCACCTTCGAGCAGCTGCCCGCCGGCGCGCGGATCGGCACCGGTTCGCCGCGCCGCGCCGCGCAGCTCAACGCCTGGGCCAGGGCGCTCGGCAAGGACATCGAGACCGTGGCGATCCGCGGCAACGTCGACACCCGGATCGGCTATGTGCGCTCCGGCGAACTGGACGCCGTGGTGCTGGCCGCCGCGGGTCTGACCCGGCTCGGCCGGATCGACGAGGCCACCGAGAAGCTCGCCACCGAAGCGATTCTGCCCGCCCCCGGCCAGGGGGCCCTGGCTGTCGAGTGCGCCGCGGCCAACGCGGACCTCGCCGACCGGCTCGCGGAGCTGGACGACCCGTACACCCGGGTCGCCGTCACCGCGGAGCGTTCCCTGCTCGCCGCCCTGGAGGCCGGTTGCAGCGCACCTGTGGGTGCGCTGGCCGACCTGTTGGCCGACGGGCAGGTTGTCACCGAAATGCGCCTGCGCGGCGTCGTCGGCACCACCGACGGCTCGACGCTGGTGCAGATGTCCACCACCGGACCCGTACCCACGTCCCATGACGAAGCCATGGCACTCGGCCGCGAACTCGCCGCCGAGATGCTCGCGAAGGGTGCGGCCGGTCTTATGGGGGAGCGAGCACTTTGAGCCCCACCACCGCACGAATCGACCACCCGCAGCACTGCGCTCTCGGTCACGTCACCTTCCTGGGTGCCGGACCCGGAGATCCGGGGCTGCTCACACTGCGCGCCGTGGACGCGCTGGCACGCGCCGACGTGCTGGTCGCCGACCCTCAGGTGCTCGACGTGGTCGTCGCGCATGCGAGGGCAGGCGTGGACATCCCGCAGCGGCCCGGACATGACGAATCGTCAAGCCCCGCCGGTGCGCCCGAGCTCGGAGACGCCGCCAATCTTGTCATGGCGGCCGCGCGGGCCGGCAAGCGGGTCGTCCGTGCGGTCGCGGGCGACCCCGGCCTCGACGGCAACGCCGCCGGGGAGATGCTCGCCTGCGCCGCCGAGGGCGTCGTCTTCGAGGTGGTGCCCGGTGTGGCCACCGCCGTCGGGGTCCCCGCGTACGCCGGTGTGCCGCTGCGCACCGCCGAGGGCGGGGCGGACGTGCGCTTCGTCGACGCCCGGACCGCGTCGGCGCGCTGCTGGAGCGAGATCGGCACCAGCGACGCCACGGCCGTGGTCTCGGCGACGCTGGAGACGGTCGCCGCGGCGGCCGGTGAGCTGGTCGCGGCCGGCCGCAAGCCGGACACGCCGCTGACCGTCACCGTCGCCGGCACCACCACCCGGCAGCGGACCTGGACCGCCACCCTCGGCACCATCGCCCAGGTGTTCAAGTCCGCGAAGGTGCTGCCCTCGCCGGACGGCGGCCAGCCCGTCATAGCCGTGGTCGGCGAGCACAGTGCCGTGGCCCAGCGCGACCAGCTCGCGTGGTTCGAGTCCAAGCCGCTGTTCGGCTGGAAGGTCCTCGTGCCGCGCACCAAGGAGCAGGCGGCCTCGCTCTCCGACCAACTCCGCGGCTACGGCGCGGTGCCGCACGAGGTGCCCACCATCGCCGTCGAGCCGCCGCGCACCCCGCAGCAGATGGAGCGCGCGGTCAAGGGCCTGGTCACCGGGCGCTACGAGTGGATCGCCTTCACCTCCGTGAACGCCGTCAAGGCGGTGCGCGAGAAGTTCGAGGAGTACGGGCTCGACGCGCGCGCCTTCGCCGGCATCAAGGTCGCGGCGGTGGGCGAGCAGACCGCCAAGGCGCTGGTCGAGTTCGGTGTGAAGCCGGACCTGGTGCCCAGCGGGGAGCAGTCGGCCGCCGGTCTGCTGGAGGACTGGCCGCCGTACGACCCGGTCTTCGACCCGATCGACCGCGTCTTCCTGCCGCGTGCCGACATCGCCACCGAGACGCTGGTGGCGGGCCTGATCGAGCTGGGCTGGGAGGTCGACGACGTCACGGCCTACCGGACCGTGCGGGCCTCTCCGCCGCCGGCCGAGACCCGGGAGGCGATCAAGGGCGGCGGCTTCGACGCGGTCCTGTTCACCTCCTCCAGCACGGTGCGGAACCTCGTCGGCATCGCCGGCAAGCCGCACAATGTCACCGTTATCGCCTGCATCGGGCCGGCCACCGCCAAGACGGCGGAGGAGCACGGCCTGCGGGTCGACGTGCTGTCGCCCGAGCCGTCCGTGCACAAGCTGGCGGAGGCCCTGGCGGAGTTCGGCGCGGCGCGCCGGGCCGCGGCCGTCGAGGCGGGTGAACACGTCACCAGGCCGAGCGAGCGCCGGCCCGGATCGCGCAGGAGGCGCACGTGAGCAGCAGGCACGACTCCGGTCACGGAGGCACCCGGTACGGATCGTTCCCCGGGGCGCGGCCGCGCCGGCTCCGCACCACCCCCGCCCTGCGGCGGATGGTCGCGGAGACCCGGCCGCACCCGGCGGATCTGATCCTGCCCGCGTTCGTGCGGGAGGGCATCTCCGAGCCGGTGCCGATCGCCGCCATGCCGGGAGTGGTCCAGCACACGCGGGACACGCTGCGGAAGGCGGCCGTGGAGGCGCGGGCGGCGGGCGTCTCGGGGATCATGCTCTTCGGGGTGCCCGAGGACGAGAAGAAGGACGCGACCGGCTCGGCCGGCACCGACCCCGACGGCATCCTCCAGGCCGCCATCCGCGATGTGCGGGCCGAGGTCGGCGACGAGCTGGTCATCATGTCCGACCTGTGCCTGGACGAGTTCACCGACCACGGCCACTGCGGGGTGCTGGACTCCGCGGGCCGGGTCGACAACGACGCGACGCTCGAGCGGTACGCGGAGATGGCGCGGGTGCAGGCCGACGCGGGCGTCCACGCGGTGGGCCCCAGCGGCATGATGGACGGCCAGGTCGGGGTGGTCCGCGAGGCGCTGGACGCGGCGGGCCACGAGGACGTGTCCGTGCTGGCCTACACCGTGAAGTACTCCTCCGCGTTCTACGGGCCCTTCCGGGAGGCGGTCGGCTCCTCGCTGCGGGGCGACCGCAAGACGTACCAGCAGGACCCGGCCAACGCCCGGGAGTCGCTGCGCGAGCTGGCGCTCGACCTGGCGGAGGGCGCGGACATGGTGATGGTCAAGCCGGCCCTGCCCTACCTCGACATCGTCCACCGGATCGCCGAGGAGGTCGACGTGCCGGTGGCGGCGTACCAGATCTCCGGGGAGTACGCGATGGTCGAGGCCGCCGCGGCCAACGGCTGGATCGACCGTGACAAGGCGATCCTCGAAACCCTCACGGGCATCAAGCGCGCCGGCGCGCAGATGATCCTGACCTACTGGGCGACGGAGGCCGCCCAGCGCCTCTCCCACACCTGACGGCGCCCTCGGCCCCGACACCACGCGAACGGCCGGCCCCCACCGGGGGCCGGCCGTTTCCTTGTTTCCGTGATGTCCCGCCGCCGAAACGGCGACAACTGTACACTTCTGTGCATGAGTGACACGTTCCCCATGACGGAAGCCCGGGCGCGCTTCGGGACGCTGGTCCGCAGGACCGCCCATGCCCGGGAACGCATCACGATCACCGACCACGGACAGCCGGCCGCCGTTCTGATAAACCCTCAGGAGCTGGCGGAACTCGAGGACGCGCTGGCCGTGGCCGAGTACCGGTTCCGCTCCGCGGCCGGCACGCCGGCCGGCGTACCGCACGACGAGGTGCGTGCCCGGCTCGGCCTGGAGCGTGAGTGAACCGGGCTGAGCGCGGCCCCGGTCCGGAGTGACGGGAGCCCCCGCCGGACCGGCGGGGGCTCCCGTGTGGGGCGTCGAGGGCGACGTCAGAGGCGCTCGGGGGTGCGGATGCCCAGGAGGGTCATGCCCTGGCGGAGGGTGCGGGCCGTGAGGTCGCAGAGGAAGAGGCGGTTCTCCAGCATGGCCGGGGTCTCGGCCTTGAGGACCGGGCACTGGTCGTAGAACGCGGTGTAGTGCGAGGCCAGCTGGTAGAGGTACGAGGCCAGCTTGTGCGGCTCGTACGTCTCGGCGACGGCCGCCAGCGTGGCGGCGAACTCGTCCAGGTGGAGGCCCAGGGCCCGCTCGGCGGGGGCCAGGGGGAGCTCCGGGTGGGCGGTCGGCGCCGCGTCGCCCGCCTTGCGGAGGATCGACTGGATGCGGGCGTAGGCGTACTGGAGGTAGACGCTGGTGTCGCCGTTGAGGGACACCATGCGGTCCAGGTCGAAGACGTAGTCGCGGGCCATCGAGGTGGACAGGTCCGCGTACTTCACCGCGCCGATGCCCACCTGCGCGGCGCGCTCGGCGATCTCGTCCTCCGTGAGGTCCCGCGCCTTCTCGCGGACGATGGCCGCGGCGCGGTCGATCGCCTCGTCGAGCAGGTCCACCAGCCGCACCGTCTCGCCCTCGCGGGTCTTGAACGGCTTGCCGTCCTTGCCGAGGACCGTGCCGAAGCCGAGCTGGACGGCCTCGACGCCGTCGGTGAGCCACCCGGCCCGGCGGGCGGTCTCGAAGACCATCTTGAAGTGGAGGGACTGGCGGACGTCCACCACGTACAGCAGGGTGTCGGCCTTGAGGTTGGTCACGCGGTCGCGGATCGCCGACAGGTCGGTGGCGGCGTAGCCGAAGCCGCCGTCGGACTTCTGGACGATCAGCGGGACGGGGTTGCCGTCGGGGCCCTTGACGTCGTCGAAGAAGACGCAGAGCGCGCCCTCGGAGCGGACGGCGACGCCGGACTCCTCCAGCAGGCGGCAGGTCTCGGCGAGCATGTCGTTGTAGCCGGACTCGCCGACGATGTCCGCGTCGTGGATCTCGACGTCGAGCTTGTCGAAGACCGAGTAGAAGTAGATCTTCGACTCGTCGACGAACTTCTGCCAGAGCGCGAGCGTCTCGGGGTCGCCGGCCTGGAGGTCCACGACCCGGCGGCGGGCGCGGGACTTGAACTCCTCGTCGGAGTCGAACAGGGCGCGCGACGCCTTGTAGAGGCGGTTGAGGTTGGACATGGCCTCCTCGCCGGAGACCTCCTCGCCCGCCTTGTGGTCCAGCTCGTGCGGGTGCTCGATCAGATACTGGATGAGCATGCCGAACTGGGTGCCCCAGTCGCCGATGTGATGGCGCCGGATCACCTTCTCGCCGGCGAACTCCAGGATCTTGACGATGGCGTCACCGATCACCGAGTTCCGCAGGTGGCCGACGTGCATCTCCTTGGCCACGTTCGGCTGGGCGTAGTCGATGACGGTCGTGCCGCGCCGCTCGGCGAGCGGCACGCCCAGCCGGTCGTCCGCAGCCCGCTCGGCGAGCCGCGCGGTGATCGCCGCGTCGGCGACGGTGATGTTCAGGAAGCCCGGCCCGGAGACCTCGACCTCGGCCAGCAGATCGTCGGCCGGCAGGCCCTCGACGACCTTCGTCGCCAGCTCGCGGGGGTTGCCCTTCAGCTTCTTGGCCAACCCCAGGACGCCGTTGGCCTGGAAGTCCGCCCGGTCGCTTCGTCGCAGCAACGGGTCGGCGGGACCGGCCTCCGGCAGGGCTGCCGAGAGGGCGTCCGCGACGCGCTGGTGGACCGTAGCGGCAAGGGAAGGGACCGAGGCCATGGATACGTGCCGTTCGTCTGGTGGAAAGGGATGTCCGTCAGTATCCCACGGCCACCGGCCGCGCACGGGGTCTGGGAGAATAGGTGCGCCAGGCTTTCGAGCAGAGGAAAGCAGAGGAAGAAGGAAGTGCCGATCGTGGCTCAGAGCACTGAGGCCGACTGGGTCTCCCGGTTCGCGGACGAGGTCATCGCCGAAGCGGAGCGCCGCGCCCAGAGCACTGGGAAATCGGGCACCGCCCCGACCATCGTCTGCGCCTCCGGCCTCAGCCCGTCCGGGCCGATCCACCTCGGCAACCTCCGCGAGGTGATGACCCCGCACCTGGTCGCCGACGAGATCCGGCGCCGCGGGTACGACTGCGTGCACATCCTGTCCTGGGACGACTACGACCGCTTCCGCAAGGTTCCGGCCGGCGTCGACCCGTCCTGGGCCGAGCACATCGGCAAGCCGCTGACCTCGGTGCCGGCGCCGCCCGGCAGCGCGTACCCGAACTGGGCCGAGCACTTCAAGGCGCCGATGATCGAGGCGCTGGCGGAGCTGGGCGTGGAGTTCCACGGCATCAGTCAGACGGAGCAGTACACCTCCGGGGCCTACCGCGAGCAGATCCTGCACGCCATGCGCGAGCGCGGCCGGATCGACGCCGTCCTGGACCGCTACCGCACCAAGGACAAGGACAAGGCGGCCGGCGGCGCGAAGAAGCCGCAGAACCAGCAGCAGAAGCCGGTCGACGAGGCCGAGGTGCGGGCCGCCGAGGGCTCCGGCGCGGCAAGCGAGGACGACGGCAGCGCGGGCGGCGCGGGCTACTACCCGTACAAGCCGTACTGCACGGTGTGCGAGCGCGATCTGACCACGGTCACCTCGTACGACGACGAGACCACGGAGATGGCGTACACCTGCGTCTGCGGGCACGCCGAGACGGTCGCGCTCAGCGAGTTCAACCGCGGCAAGCTGGTCTGGAAGGTCGACTGGCCGATGCGCTGGGCCCACGAGGGCGTGATCTTCGAGCCCTCCGGGGTCGACCACTCCTCGCCCGGTTCCTCGTACGTCGTCGGCGGCCAGCTCGTCCGGGAGATCTTCGACGGCGTGCAGCCGATCGGCCCGATGTACGCCTTCGTCGGCATCAGCGGCATGGCCAAGATGTCCAGCTCCAAGGGCGGGGTCCCGACCCCGGCCGACGCGCTGCGGATCATGGAGGCCCCGCTGCTGCGCTGGCTGTACGCGCGCCGCAAGCCCAACCAGTCGTTCAAGATCGCCTTCGACCAGGAGATCCAGCGGCTGTACGACGAGTGGGACGCGCTGGAGCGCAAGGTGGCGGACGGCAGCGCGCTGCCCGCGGACGCCGCCGCGTACTCCCGGGCCGTCTCCACGGCGGCGGGCGAGCTGCCCCGGACGCCCCGGCCGCTGCCGTACCGCACGCTGGCCTCGGTCGTGGACATCACCACCGGCCACGACGAGCAGACGCTGCGCATCCTGCGGGACCTCGACCCGGAGAACCCGATCGGCTCCCTCGACGAGGCCCGGCCCCGGCTGGACCGCGCCGAGAACTGGATCACCACCCAGGTCGCGGCCGACCAGCGGACCCGGGTCCGCGAGGAGCCCGACACGGAGCTGCTCGCCTCGCTCGGCGACACCGAGCGCGAGTCGCTGCGGATGCTGCTGGACGGGCTGGACGAGCACTGGTCGCTCGACGGGCTCACGCACCTGGTGTACGCCGTGCCGAAGCTCCAGGCGGGGCTGCCGGCCGAGGCGAAGCCCACGCCCGAGCTGAAGGTCGCGCAGCGGACGTTCTTCGCGCTGCTCTACCACCTGCTGGTCGG
>NZ_JBPQTV010000231.1:0-10234 GCF_051386515.1 Streptomyces sp. URMC 123
GCGGGGAGGGGGTCCGGTCCGCAGGCCGGGACAGAAGCCCAGCCCCTGCGGGGCTGGGATGGGGGATTCGGCCGAAGGCCGGGGGAGACGCCCTGCCCCTTCGGGGCGAGGGGAGGGGGCCTGGTCCGCAGGCCGGGACAGAAGCCCAGCCCCTGCGGGGCTGGGAAGGGGGATTCGGCCGAAGGCGCGGGAAATGCGGCGCCGCTCGCGTCGCGGATGACGTGGACGTCGCGCGGCCCGAGCCCGGAGGGCGCCCGTCACCTCACGGATGACGTGGACGCGGACGTCGCGCAAACCCGCCCGGAGGGCGCCGCTCACCTCACGGAGAACGTGGACGCGGACGTCGCGTGAACCGGGCCCGGAGGGCGCCCGTCACCTCACGGACAACGTGGACGTGGACGTCGCTCAACCCAGCCCGGAGGGCAGACGCGCCGCGTGGCGGATCGCCAGCCCCGAGACCGCCCGCGTGAGCGCCACGTACAGCCGCCGCAACCCCGTCCGCTCGTCCGGCTCGCCGTCGACGATCGCCGCCGGCTCGTCGAGGACCACGTAGTCGTACTCGAGGCCCTTCGCGAGCGTCGCGGGAACGAGGGTCAGCCGGACCTCGCGGGAGGTCTCCTCGCCGGGCGAGAGGTAGGGCAGACCTGCCTCGGCCAGCGCGTCCGCCAGGACCTGCACGCGGGCGTCGGCCGCGATGAGGCCGACGGACCCCTCGTGCGCCAGCGCCTCCCCGCACGCGGCGACGACCGCCGCGTCGAGGTCGGCGACGTCCCCCACCGCGCGGATGTCGAGCGCCCCCGGCGCCTGCCGTACGGAGGTCGCCGCCGCGAGCCCGGGCGCGATCACCGGCAGCAGCCGCGACGCGTACGCGATGATCTCGCGCGGCACGCGGAAGCCCGCGGTGAGCTCCTCGATGCGCGCGTCCGGCTTCCCGAGGTGCCGCAGCGCCTCCGGCCAGCTGTGGGTGGCCCAGGGCGTCGTCCCCTGGGCGAGGTCGCCGAGGACGGTGACCGAGCCGGTCGCGCAGCGGCGGCCGACGGCCCGGTACTGCATGGGGGACAGGTCCTGCGCCTCGTCGACGACCACGTGCCCGAGGGAGGGCGTGCGCTCCACCTGGTCCCGCGCCTCGTCGATGAGGACCGCGTCCGCCGCCGACCACTTCGCGGACCGCACCCCGCGCGCGGGCCGCGTCCAGAGGATCGCCTTCTGCTCCTCGTCGGTGAGGAGCCCCCGCGCCTGCTCGGCGAGGAAGTCCGCGTCGGACAGCAGCCGCAGCACGAGCTTGGCCGGGTCCACCGGCGGCAGCGCGGCCTTGACCACCGCCTTGACCGCGGGGTTGCGGGCGACGGCGTCCTGGACGCGGTCGTCGGGCGCCTCCCCGGCCTCCTCCATGCGCACCAGCACCGCGTGCGCGATCCGCTGCGGCAGCGCCTCGCGGGCGGCCCCGTACCGGATGTCGCGGTCGAGCAGCTCCCGCAGCAGTTCCTCCAGTTCGTACGCCGGGACCCGCCAGCGGCGCGACCCGCGGACGACCACGCACGGCTCCGTCGGCACCGTCACCCCGCTGCGCACGGCGCGCCGCAGCACCTCGGCCATGCGCGCGTCGCCCTTGATCCGGGCCGCCTCGGCGGAGTCCGTGCCGCGCACCTCGACATGGGCCACGAGGTCGTCGACGGTGGCCTGCCGCACGTCGAGTTCGCCGAGCGCGGGCAGCACCTGCTCGATGTAGTGCAGGAAGGACCGGTTCGGTCCGATGACGAGGGTGCCGGTGCGGGCGAGCCGCTCCCGGTGCGCGTAGAGGAGGTACGCCACCCGGTGCAGGCCCACCGCCGTCTTGCCGGTGCCGGGCGCGCCCTGGACGCAGAGGGAGCCGCTCAGCCCGGCCCGGACGATCTCGTCCTGCTCGGGCTGGATCGTCGCCACGATGTCCCGCATGGGGCCGACGCGGGGCCGCTCGATCTCCGCCTGGAGCAGCCGGCTCGCGGTGCCGTGCTCCTCCTCGGCGTCGGCCCCGGTGAGGAGTTCGTCCTCGTACGCGGTGAGCTCGCCGCCGGTGTAGCCGAAGCGGCGGCGCCGCTCGATGTCCATCGGGTCCTTCTTGGAGGCCCGGTAGAACGGCTGGGAGACGGGGGCGCGCCAGTCGATGACGAGGGGGTCGCCGTCGGCGTCGTGGACGTGCCGCCGCCCGATGTAGAAGCGCTCGCCGTCGGCCCCCTCGGCGGCCTCGGCGCCGGGGGCGTGGAGGTAGTCGAGGCGGCCGAAGAACAGCGGGGTGTCGGCGTGGTCGGCCAGCGCCTTGATCCGCTGGTCGATCTGGGACTGCAGGACGGCCGCGTTCACCCAGTTCCCGGTGACGTCGGAGATGTCGAGGGCCTCGACCTCGGCGCGCATGGCGGCCAGCGCGGCGCGCGAGGCGGCGAGGTGGGCGCGCTCCTGGTCGAGGGGGCCCCGGCCGGGGGCCGGGTCCTGTGCGCGGGCGTGCGTGGGCACGGCGTTGCCTCCGAAGGGTCCGAAGAGCGAGACCCCCGGGCGGCGGTGCGCGCTCACGGGGGTGCACGGCGGTACGACAGCGGACACGCCGTCCCGATTTCCGTCCGGGCGGCGGCGCTCCCGAGGGGCCCGGGAGGCGGCGGACGGGCCAGTCTAGTCAGGGCGGCGGCGGGCCGCGAACGAATATCCGATGCGGCGGGGGGTGCCCGTGTGCCACCCGGTGCGGGGAGGGTGCCCGGCTCCGTCCGTCTCCCGTAGGGGTGCCCGTGCGCCTCGGGTCGTACGACCGGCCGCCGCGCGTTCCGCCCGTGGGCCGATGTGGTGCGAACGCGTGAAATCCATGCTGGAGGACATGAGCATCGCATCCATCACCCCAGCCTCCGGCGGGCCGCTCGGCGACACCGCCGGCGCCGGCGCCGGCACCGGTCGCCACCGGCACGTTCTCGGGGACGCGCTGCGGGCGGTCAAGGTCTTCGCGACCGCCGCGTTCGGCGTTGTCGTTCTCGGCGAGTACGCGGACGAGGCGCTCGTGCGTCACGAGCGGGCCACCGCCATCCACTAAGGTCACCGCCGTCCGGACGGCGTCGATCGAAGGGATGAGCGGTGGCTGGTCCGTGCGAGGTGCGGGGCTCCCGCGCCCGGCTCCCCGACCGCGCCCGTGTCCCGGCCCGCGACCGCGCCCGTATCCCGGCCCGCGCCCGTATCCGTATCCGGGCCCGCACTCGTAACCGCGCCCCCGCCCCCGCCCGCATCCGTACGCGCCGCCGCGGCCCGGTCGCCCGGCCGCCCGCGACCGTCCTCGCCGGCGCGCTGCTGGCCCTCTCGCTGGCCGCCTTCGCCGCCCTGTGCGCCGCCCGGCCCACGCCCATGGCCGATCTGCTCGTCTACCGAGCGGAGGGCGCGGCCGTCCTCGGCGGCACCGATCTGTACGGCTTCTCGGTCACCGAGTGGCGCCTGCCGGCCACGTATCCGCCGTTCGCGGCGCTGCTGTTCGTGCCGCTCGCGGCGGTGCCGCTCGATCTGCTCAAGGCCGTGTTCATGGCCGGGAACGCGGCGCTGCTCGCCCTGCTGATCCGGCTCTCGCTGCGCCTCGCGAGGCAGGACGCGGCGGCGGCCGCGCGGCCGGCGGCGCTCCCCAGGGGGCACACGTACGCCGTGGTCATGGCCGGCACCGCGCTCGCCCTCTGGCTCGAACCCGTCTTCCAGACCCTGCTGTTCGGGCAGATCAACCTCGCCCTCGCCTGCCTCGTGCTGTGGGACCTCACCCGCCCGGACGGCGCCCGTGGCAAGGGCCTCGCCATCGGCATCGCCGCCGGCGTCAAGCTCACCCCGGCCGTGTTCGCCGTGCATCTGCTGCTCACCGGCCGGGTGCGGGCCGGTGCGACGGCCCTCGCGGGGTTCGCCGGCACCGCCGTGCTGGGCGCCCTCGTGCTGCCCGGCGCCAGCGCCGACTTCTGGAGCCGCCGGCTGTTCGAGACGACCCGCGTCGGCAAGGCGTGGATCGTGGACAACCAGTCGCTCCAGGGGCTGGTCGCCCGGCTGCTGCACGACGCCGAGCCGGGGCTGCCGTGGCTGGGCGTCGCGGTGCCGGCCGGCGCGGCCGGGCTCTGGCTGGCGCGGTCGGCCGCCCGGCGGGGCCGCCCGGGCCCGGCCGTGCTCTGTACGGCGGCCGTGGCGCTGCTGGTCTCGCCGATCAGCTGGTCCCACCACTGGGTGTGGTGCGTGCCGCTGCTGGTGCTGCTGGCCGTGCGCGGGCACCGGTGGCCGGCGCTGCTGGTGGCGCTGGTGTTCACGGCCCGCACCCTGTGGCTGGTGCCGCACGAGGGCCCCCGGGACCTCGCCCTGCCGTGGTGGCAGCAGCCCCTGGCGGCGCCGTACCCGCTGCTGGCCCTGGCCCTGCTGGCGCTGGTCGCGGCGGGCCGGCGGACGGTCGCGAGCGCCGGGGACGCCGACGAGCTCGGGCACGCGGGCGGCGCGGCAGGCGCCCCACCGCACCCCCGCCGGCCGGGCGACTACACCTCGTCGCCCGCCAGCAGCTCGTCCGCGTCCACGATCCGATAGGCGTACCCCTGCTCGGCCAGGAACCGCTGGCGGTGCGCCGCGAAGTCCTGGTCGACGGTGTCCCGCGCGACCACGGAGTAGAAGCGCGCCTCGTGCCCGTCCGCCTTGGGCCGCAGCACCCGGCCCAGCCGCTGGGCCTCCTCCTGGCGGGAGCCGAACGTGCCCGAGACCTGAATGGCCACCGTGGCCTCCGGCAGGTCGATGGAGAAGTTGGCGACCTTGGAGACGACCAGCACGGAGATCTCGCCCTGCCGGAACGCCTCGAAGAGCTTCTCGCGCTGCGCGTTGGTGGTCTCGCCCTTGATCACCGGCGCGTTCAGATGCTCGCCCAGCTCGTCCAGCTGGTCGATGTACTGGCCGATCACCAGCGTCTGCTCCCCGCGGTGCCGCGCCACCAGCGCCTCGGTGACCCGGCGCTTGGTGTCGGTGGTGGCGCAGTAGCGGTACTTCTCCTCCGTCTCGGCCGTGGCGTACGCCAGCCGCTCGGAGTCGGTGAGATTGACCCGCACCTCCACGCAGTCGGCCGGCGCGATGTAGCCCTGGGCCTCGATCTCCTTCCAGGGCGCGTCGAACCGCTTCGGGCCGATGAGCGAGAAGACGTCGGACTCCCGGCCGTCCTCCCGCACCAGGGTCGCGGTCAGCCCGAGCCGGCGGCGCGCCTGGAGATCGGCGGTGAACTTGAACACCGGCGCCGGCAGCAGGTGCACCTCGTCGTAGACGATCAGGCCCCAGTCCCGGGAGTCGAACAGCTCCAGGTGCGGGTAGACGCCCTTCCGCCTGGTCGTCAGCACCTGGTACGTGGCGATGGTGACCGGCCGGATCTCCTTGCGGGTGCCGGAGTACTCGCCGATCTCGTCCTCGGTCAGCGAGGTGCGCTTGACCAGCTCGTGCTTCCACTGCCGCGCCGAGACGGTGTTGGTCACCAGGATCAGCGTGGTGGACTTCGCGGTCGCCATCGCCCCGGCGCCCACCAGCGTCTTGCCCGCCCCGCAGGGCAGCACCACCACGCCGGAGCCGCCGTGCCAGAAGCCCTCGACGGCGTGCTTCTGGTACGGGCGCAGCGCCCAGCCGTCCTCGCGGAGCTCGATCGGGTGCGCCTCGCCGTCCACATAGCCGGCGAGGTCCTCGGCGGGCCAGCCGAGCTTGAGCAGCGTCTGCTTGATCTGCCCGCGCTCGGAGGGGTGCACGGCCACGGTCTCGGGGTCGATACGGGCGCCGACCAGCGGCTGTACGCGCTTGGAGCGCAGCACCTCCTCCAGCACCGGCCGGTCGGTGGTGACCAGCACCAGCCCGTGCGTGGGGTGCTTGACCAGCTGGAGCCGGCCGTAGCGGTCCATGGTCTCGGCGACGTCCACGAGCAGGGCGTGCGGCACGGGGTAGCGGGAGTACTCGACGAGGGCGTCCACGACCTGCTCGGCGTCGTGCCCGGCGGCCCGGGCGTTCCACAGGCCCAGCGGGGTCAGCCGGTAGGTGTGGATGTGCTCGGGCGCCCGCTCCAGCTCGGCGAACGGCGCGATGGCCCGGCGACAGGCGTCCGCCCGCTCGTGGTCCACCTCCAGGAGCAGTGTCTTGTCGCTCTGGACGATGAGAGGTCCGTTCACGCCTCGGCCCTTTCTGACGGCGGTCCGCGGCCGCCGGGGGAGGGAGCCCCGTGGCCAAACCTCCAGTGTGCCCCATGCGGACGTGTGGCCGGGGTGTGCCCGGCCACACTGGTGTTCACTTCCCTACCAGGTGGTTGAACAGTGGGCCCTCGATGTTCACCCCCTCGGTGATCAACGAGTCCGCGCTGAGCGGCAGGGGGACCGAGCCGTTGGGGCCGGCCGCGGTGGCGGGGGCGGCGAGCACCCCGAAGAACGCGACGGCTGCGAGCACGGCTATGGCGATGGTGCGCATGGCAGAACCTTTCATCCTGTGTCGGCTCCGTGGCCCCGGGCCGGCCGGAACGGGATCGGGGAGCGGCCGCCCGGCCCCCGGCACGGGCGGCCGACGGGGCGGCCGTGCCGGGAGGCGCTGGGGACGGGGCTCAGATCGAGAAGCCGAGGGCCTCCACCCCGGCGGTCACGCTCGGGCTGGAGAGGGCCGCGAGAGGATCGACTCCGGCGGCGAAGGCGGGGGCCGCGAGGCCGCAGAACAGCGCGAAAGCCCCGACGAGGACGGTGGTGAATCTCCGCATGGAACTGCCTTTCCTCGAGTAGCACTTGGGTTCGTCACCCAACCGCACGAGTGGATCACTCGTTGGCTGCCCAAGGGGGTGGTCAAGGATGCGCCCTGTCCCTCCATCGTGCGGTGTTGGCGGATCGGGGGGACAGAAGCGCGTGGCATGTGGTGAGCGCGCCCCGCCGGCCGCCGGCTCACACCGCGTCGTCCGCCAGCTCCGCCACGCCCGTGATGCGGTGCAGCGCGTACGTGCGCACCTCGTCCGCCGTGTGGTCGTACGCGGTCACGAACCCGCCCTCCACCCGCACCGGGGCGATCACCCGCTGGCTCGCCGCCCCCTCCGCGTTGACATAGCCGATCCACACGGCGCTGCTGGTCAGGGCCGCCGCCTGCATGGTCGCCAGGGTCTCGGCGGAGGAGGTGCGGGGCAGCCCGCCGGCGGACGGGCCGTCCCCGCCGTCGCCCTCCCCGGATTCCCCGCCGTCCCCGGCCTCCGCGCCGCCCGACACCGGCCGGCGGATCGCGGTCGCCGCCAGATCACCGGCCCGGATGGCCCGTACCGCCGCCGCCAGCAGGGTGTCGTCCGGCACCGGCGGCCCCTCCGGCACCGGCACGGGGGCCGCCCTCGGCGGCGTACGGCGCGCGTCCGCCCTGGTCACCACCACGTCACCGGCCGCGGACTCGGCGGCCGGCGCGTACCCCATCTCGCGCAGCCGGGCCAGCAGCACATCCGGCGCGGCCTGCGTCGCCAGCACGGTCGGCGCCAGCCGGCGCGGCCGCAGCGTCGCCGACCGCCGGTCGGCGAGGATCTCCGACAGCAGCGCCTCGTCGTCGCAGCGCAGATACGAGGAGGCCGCCCCGACGCGCAACTGCCCGTGCCTGCGGGCCACGTCGTCGATCAGATAGCTCAGCGGCTGCGGCACCGGCGTGCGCGAGTGCTCCGCCAGGAAGGCGTGCAGCTCGGCGGCGGTCTGCCCGGCGTCCAGCGCCCGGCGCACGGAGGCGGGGGTGAAGCGGTAGACCGTGGCGCCGCCCTTGGACTCCACATCGGCGGCCACCCCCAGCAGCAGGGCCAGCGGCCGGCGCAGCGGGCCGGGCGCGACGGCGGTCAGATCCGCCTGGAGCAGGACGTGGTCGAGCGGCTCCGGCAGCTGCGGGGCCAGTACGGTGGCGGCCTCCGCGGCGGCCGCGGTGACCTCCGCGGCGCTGTGCGGGACGCGTCCGGGCGCGGGGCCGGCCGCGCCGGCTTCCGTCTGCGAGCTGTCTTCCGCCTCCGTGCCGGCTTCCGCCTCCGCGTCGCCGGTGCGGCCGGGGCGCGGGCCGCCCAGCAGCGCGCGGCCGTGGGCGGCGAGGGCGCCCCGCCCGGTCACCCCGAGGAGTTCGGCCTCCTCCAGCGTCCAGCGGGCGATGCGCGAGCGCGTATCGGGGGCGGCCGGCTTCGCCCCGTTCCTGCCCTCCGGCTTCGCGTCCGGGCCCGGCAGCGGGGGCAGGCCGTGCTCCCAGCGCAGCCGCGCCAGCACGCCCGCCGGATCGGGCGCCGCCCCCTCCGGCAGCGCCGCCAGCAGCTCCAGCGTGCGGCGGCGCACTTCCGGCGCCGCCGAACGGTCCAGCTCCGGGCCGAGCGCGGCCAGCGTCCTGCCCTTGGCGTCCTGCCCGCCGACCAGCCCGGACGTCCGCGTCGACACCAGCCACGGCGCCACCAGCGCCGCCCACCGCCGCTCCGCCGGCAGCTCCAGCCACTCGTCGTACGCGGGCGTCGCCGCGTACCGCTCGTCCGCCTCGCCGTCCGAGGCCAGCAGCCCGGCCGCGTACGCCAGCTCCAGCCAGAACGCCGCGATCCGCTCGCTCACGTCCAGCGCCGCCGCCGTCCGCTTCAGGTCCCGGACGCTCACGCCCCCGGCCCGCAGCACGAGCGGGCCGCCCGCCTCCCAGGTGCCGATCAGCTCCTCCACGGTGGCCAGGGCGGTGAACGCCTGGCCGGCCGCGGTGGCGTCCACCGTCGCCGGGCGGTGCTCGGCCGCCGCCGCGACCGCCGGCGGCACGGGCTCGGGCCGGCGGTGCGCCCTGCCGCCGCGCAGCCGCAGGGCCGCCTCGCGCGGCAGTACGACATTGCGCGGGCCCGCCGGCAGCAGCAGGCCGCGCGCCAGCAGCCAGCGGATCGGCGGCGCGGGCTCGGCGGACACGGCCCCGTACGGCGGTCCCCACACCAGCCGGTCCAGCAGCGCCCGCGCCTCCGGTGGCGCCTGCGCCAGCAGGTCCGCCATCTTCCGTCGGTCGCCGAACAGCTCGGCGAGCGCGGCCGTCGCCGTCACCGAGTCGTGCGTCGCCGGCAGCCCCACCGCCGCGAGGATCTCCTGCAGCCGGCCGGGCGACATGCCCGCGGTCGCCTCCGCCACGGTCGGGCCGAGGCCCGTCGGCGACCCGCCGGCGGCCGGCGCGAGCATCTCCCGGGCGGTACGGACCAGGCGCAGGCGGTCGTCACCGCCCCACAGCAGGGCCCGCGCCCTGAGCGTGGCCGCGGCGCGCGGGAGCGCCCCGCGGATCGTTTCGCGCTCCGTGCGCCAGGTGTTCTCCTCGTCCGGACCCCCGTCCGGCCCCGTGCCACTTGAGGGGTCAGGCTCCTCCCCGGTCAGGAGCGACAGCAGGGTGTCGTACGAGCACGGGTCCGGCGCCACGGCGAGTGCCTCCGCGCACTGCAGGGCGAAGCGGTCCAGGCGCTCCAGCGCGCGGGCGACGGACGCGCGGGTGCCGGCGCGCGTCGCCAACTGCGTCAGGTCGTTGGGCACGGGCGTGAGCAGATCGGGGCGGTGGCGCAGCAGCGTACGGAGGTCTTCGTCGCCGCGGGTGCGGAGCTCTTCGGCGAGCGTGCGGGGGGCGCGGGGAGCTGCGCTCCCGGCGCCCGGTTGCGCTCCCCGCGTTTCCGTGGCCTCCACGAGCCTGTGGTGGGGCTCCTCCGGCACGGGTGCCTCCCGATTCCGCTCGGTGGTCATCCGCCCCACACTAGCTCGTCCTCGCCTCGGCGAGGACGGCGTCAACCGTTGACGTCAACCTCACCCTCCGGGCGGGGTTGTGCGTCGAGGTGAGCGTCACGCGCTTTTCCCCGGCCTTCGGCCGGGGGGTGGGGTGGTGTTTGCGGCGCCTGGTTGCTGGGTGGTGTCGGTGCCGCACCGGGGTACCTCCTCGGCGGCGCACGTGCTGCTTTGTTCTTCGGCTGTCCCGCCGTCTCGTGCGCCGCGCTGCGGGGGCACCCCGCTACGTCCCCTCCGGTGGCGGGGGCGCACAAAGCGGGTGGGGGGTTACGCGCTCCCTGAGTGCCGGGTGCCGGGCTGCTGCGCGACCCGCTGTCCCCAGACAGCTCCGGCTCCTCCGGAGAAAAGAAAACGGCCGGGAAGCCAAGGAACGGCAGCAACCAGCTACGACCACCCCCTACCGCGGGCGCGTCGCCATGCCGGGCCGGAGGGGACGTGGCGGGGTGCCCCCGCAGCGCGGCGCACATGCTCCCAGGGGGAGCCGAAGAACAACCCGC
>NZ_JBPQTV010000232.1:0-10234 GCF_051386515.1 Streptomyces sp. URMC 123
CGGCGGCCGCCTCCAGGGGGCAGTCGGGGAGCCGCAGCATGCGGCAGGCGCTGCCCTCGCCCATCACCAGCAGGGCCACCCGCTCCGCGCCCGCCGCGAGGTCGTGGCCGACCTCGGCGCAGTGGTCGGAGGAGAGCGGCTCGCCGACACCGAGGCCCTCGACCGGGGCGGCGGACCAGCCCGCCTCGCGCAGCAGCCAGGCGGCCACCGCGAGGGACGGCGGCAGAAGGCGCTCGGTGGCCCGCTCCGCGGCCGCGTCCGCAGCGGCGGGCGCCTCGGCGCGGGACGGGTCGAGGGGCGTCCGCACGTCCACCCCGAAGCCGTGGAAGGAGCCGATGGCGCCGCCGGGGTGCGGGCCGCGGCCGTCCTGCTCCGCCGGGCCGATGACGACCAGCCGGTCGGGGCGGGCGGCCGCCAGTACGGACACCGCGTCCGAACAGGCGGCGCGCAGCGCGTCGAGCTCGGCCGCGGCGCCGGCGGCCACCTCCGGGACGAGCAGGGGCGGGCAGGGGCAGACGGCAGCGGCAACGAGCATGCCCGGAACCCTAGCAAGGCGCTGTTCGGCGGAACGTGCGCGGCGAACAGCGCGCTCCCGCGCCCTCAGGACGGGCGCGGGAGCGAGCAGTACGGAGCGCGAGGGGCGCGGGCGGCGGCCCGCTCAGTCGAGGGCGCAGCCGGCCGTGGTCGCGGGCGGCAGGGGCGCGGGCACCCCGACGCCGGGCAGGCCCAGCATCACGCCCGACGGCGCCGCGGGAGCGGCGTTGCGCTTCTCCCAGGCGTCACCGGCGCGCGTGCGGCGGACGCCCCGGGCGGGGCCCTCGGCCAGCAGGTGGTGCGGCGCGGCGTAGGTGATGTCGACGGTCACGACGTCGCCCGGGCGCACCGGCTCCTCGGGGCGCGTGAAGTGCACCAGCCGGCTGTCCGGGGCGCGGCCGGACAGCCGCCGGGTGGCGCCGTCCTTGCGGCCCTCGCCCTCGGCCACCAGCACCTCCAGGGTGCGGCCGACCTGCTTCTTGTTCTCCTCCCAGGAGATCTCCTCCTGGAGGGCCACCAGGCGCTCGTAGCGGGCCTGGACGACCTCCTTGGGGATCTGGCCCGGCATCTCCGCCGCGGGGGTGCCGGGGCGCTTGGAGTACTGGAAGGTGAACGCCTGCGCGAAGCGCGCCTCGCGCACCACGTGCATGGTCTCCTCGAAGTCCTCCTCGGTCTCGCCGGGGAAGCCCACGATGATGTCGGTGGAGATGGCGGCGTCCGGCATGGCGGCGCGCACCTTGTCGATGATGCCGAGGTAGCGGTCCTGGCGGTACGAGCGGCGCATCGCCTTGAGCACGGTGTTCGAGCCGGACTGGAGCGGCATGTGGAGCTGCGGCATGACGTTCGGCGTCTCGGCCATGGCGGCGATCACGTCGTCCGTGAAGTCCCGGGGGTGCGGCGAGGTGAAGCGGACCCGCTCCAGGCCCTCGATCGAGCCGCAGGCCCGCAGCAGCTTGGAGAACGCCTCGCGGTCGCCGATGTCCGAGCCGTAGGCGTTGACGTTCTGGCCGAGCAGGGTGATCTCCACCACGCCCTCGGCGACCAGCGCCTCGACCTCGGCGAGGATGTCGCCGGGGCGGCGGTCCTTCTCCTTGCCGCGCAGCGCGGGCACGATGCAGAAGGTGCAGGTGTTGTTGCAGCCGACGGAGATGGAGACCCACGCGGCGTAGGCGGACTCGCGCCGGGTGGGCAGCGTCGAGGGGAACGCCTCCAGGGACTCGGCGATCTCGACCTGCGCCTCCTCCTGGATGCGCGCGCGCTCCAGCAGTACGGGCAGCTTGCCGATGTTGTGCGTGCCGAAGACGACGTCGACCCACGGCGCCTTCTTGACGATGGTGTCGCGGTCCTTCTGCGCCAGGCAGCCGCCGACGGCGATCTGCATGCCGGGCCGCCTCGCCTTCATCGGGGCGAGCCGGCCGAGGTTGCCGTACAGCCGGTTGTCGGCGTTCTCCCGCACCGCGCAGGTGTTGAAGACGACGACGTCGGCCTCCCCCTCCGCGGTGCCCTCGGGGGCCCGGACGTACCCGGCGTCCTCCAGCAGTCCGGAGAGCCGCTCGGAGTCGTGGACGTTCATCTGGCACCCGTAGGTGCGCACCTCGTATGTCTTCGCGCTCATCTCGCCCACCAGGGTACGTGCTCGCTCCCGGGCCGCGCTCGGCCCCGGCGGGGCGCGGCGCCGCCTCGGCCCCGGCGGGGCGATCACCACTCGGTCCCGGCGGCGGCGCGGCTCGGTCCCGGCGGCGGCGCCACGCCTCTGGTACGGACCGAGGGCAGCTGGCAGGATCGCGCGCATGGTGCCAGCTCTCCCCCGTCCCGGCCGGCGCCGCGCCGCGCAGGGCGCGGTCGCGGCCGCCGTCGTGCTCGGGCTGCTGCTGTGGTGGGCGCTGCCGGTGGGCGGCGCGGCCTCGCCGAAGGGGACGGTCTCCTTCACCACCGGGGTGCCCTCAGGGGTGTACGCGCGCTACGGCGGGCTGCTCAAGCGCTCCCTCGCCCGGGAGCTGCCGGCCGTGGAGGTGCGGCTGCGGTCGAGCAAGGGGTCGGTGGAGAACATCGGGCGGCTGATCTCGGGCGAGGCCACCTTCACCATCGCCACGGCGGACGCGGTCGCGGCCTACCGGGGCGAGGGTGGCAGGGACGCCCAGCGGCTGCGGGCGTGCGCCCGGCTGTACGACGACTACATCCAGCTCGTCGTGCCCGCCGACTCGCCCGTGAAGACCACCCGGGACCTGCGGGGCCGCCGGGTCGCCATCGGGCAGGAGGGGTCCGGGGTCGGTCTGATCTCCGAGCGGCTGCTGCGGGCGGCCGGGCTGGACCCGGAGCGGGACATCACGCCCGTCCGCAAGGGGATCGACGAGATGCCCACCCTGCTGGAGCGGGGCAGGATCGACGCCTTCTTCTGGTCGGGCGGCCTGCCGACGGGTGCCGTCTCCGATCTCGCCGGGCGCTTCGGCATCAAGCTGGTGCAGCTGGGCGACCTCATCGACGAGCTGCACGCGCAGGGGAGCGAGAACCGCCACTACCGCGCGGCCGTGATGCCCGCCGACGCCTATCCGCGCTCCCGGGACCGGAGGGCGATCAGGACGGTGGCGGTGGCGAACCTGCTGGTGACCACCGACCGTACGGACGCGGAGCTGACGGAGGGGGTCACCCGGACGGTCATCGGCAGCCGTGACCGGATAGGGAGCCAGGTGCACGCGGCTCAGCTGGTGGATCTCCGTACGGCGATCTACACCGATCCGCTGGAGCTGCACGAGGGGGCACGGCGGTACTACCGGTCGGTCAAGTCCTGATCGAGGGGGCAGGAGAAGCGCGCACCGTGGGGTTGACGGGGGCCATGGGGCGCGACACCGTTGTCATCGCTGCTCGCCGGGCACGCCCGCGAGGGGTGCGACGCGTACGCCTTGCCACCTTCTCCGCCCTCTCCGCTGCTCCTGCGCCTTTTCTTCCGTTCGTGCTGTGCGCCGTTCCGCTTTGTCGGTTTTCTCGCCTTTCCCGCGGCGGCCCTTCGGGGCCCGGCCGCCCACGAGGAGTGAGGAATGCCCATGCGCCGAGGAATGCCCGTTCGCCACCGCCCGCCCCGCTCGCTGTCCGCCGTCGCCGTGGTCACGGCCGCCGCCCTGCTCGTGACCGGTTGCGGCATCGGGGGCGGCTCATCGGGCTCCGACGGCGACGAGCCGCGGAGGAAGGGCACCGTCTCCGGCGAGATCACCTTTCGCACGCTGCAGCTCAAGCCGAATTTCACCGAGTACGTCGAGGGCGTCATCGACGCCTTCGAGAAGAAATATCCGGACGTGAACGTGGTCTGGGAGGACGTGCCGGGCGAGGGGTACAACGAGAAGCTGGTCACCGACGCCCAGGCCGGCACGCTTCCCGATGTCGTGAACCTCAACACGGATTCGTTCCAGCTGCTCGGCGACCGCGGCATGCTGGCCGATGTCGAGAAACTCGCCCCGGAGGTCGCCCGGGAATACGTGCCCGGCGCCTGGGAGCAGTACCGGCTGCCCGGCAAGGACGGCGTCTACGCCTTTCCCTGGTACGTGACGCCGGAAATCCTCACCTACAACGCGACGCTCTACGCCGCGTCGGGGCTCGACCCGGCCGAGCCGCCGACCACCGTGGAGCGGTTCTTCGACGTCGCCGAGCGGATCGCGCGGACGTCGGGGGGCTCGTACGCCGCCTTCATGGCCGATCCGAAGGGCCGGCTGCCCGGCGACTGGCAGAAGATGGGGGTCCGGCTCCTCAACGAGCGGCGGGACGCGTTCACCTTCGACACCCCGAAGGCCGTGGAATGGGTCACGCGCATGCGGGATCTGTACGCCCAGGGCGCCATGCCCAAGGAGTCCCTCACCAAGGCCGATGACGTCAATCAGCTCTACGGCGCCGGAAAGGTCGTCTTCGGTCCCGGGTCGCCCGGCTTCATCAAGGACGTCAAGGAGAACTCGCCCCGGGTCTACGAGCGGACCCGCGTGGCGAAGGCGATCACGGGCACCCTCGGCCATATCGGCATCTACACCCAGTCCCTCGGGGTGAGAAGGACCACCGAACACCCGGACGCCGCCGCCGAGTTCGCCCGCTGGGTGACCAACGGCCCCAATCAGGTGGCCTTCGCCAAACGGGTGACCATTTACCCGTCGAACGCGAAGGGGCTCGCCGACCCGTATTTCTCCGACCGCGGTGACGGCAAGGACCCCGAGACCATGGCGCGGGCCATCGGCGCCGAGCAGTTGCGGGCCGCGCGGCTCGACGCCAATACCCCCGTGGAGTGGACCAGCCAGGTCGGCGATGCCGTGACCCGGGAGATGCAGAAGGCGATCAAGGGCGAGAGCGACCCGGCCGCGGCGGTGCGGGCGGCCCAGGAGGCGGCCAACGCCCTGCTCGCGCAGCAGCGGCGCACACCGCGGTAGGGCCTGTCGTGGCGACCGCGTACCGCCGCTGGTGGACGCCGTATCTCTTTCTGCTGCCCGGCCTGGGAGCGGTGGTCACGTTCAGCCTCTGGCCGTTCCTCAACACCGTGGTGCTGTCCTTCACCGATGCCAGGATTCTCACCGGGGGCCGCTATGTGGGCCTCGCCAATTACCGCCGGGCGTTGGGCGACCCGGACTTCTGGACGGCTCTGTTCAACAGCGTTCTCTACACCGTGGTCGTCGTGCCCTGTCTGGTGGTGCTGCCGCTCGCGCTCGCCGTCCTGGTGCGCAAGAACATTCCCGGCATCGGGTTCTTCCGCTCGGCCTTCTTCACCCCGGTGATCGCCTCGGCGGTCGTCGTGGGACTGATGTGGCAGTGGGTGCTGCGCAGCGACGGCCTGGTGAACACCGTCCTCGCGAAGCTGCGGCTGATATCGGAGCCGATTCCCTTTCTCACCGACAGCACCCTGCTGCTGTTCTCGGCGATGCTGGTGACCGTCTGGAAGGGCCTCGGGTACTACATGGTGTTCTATCTGGCGGCCCTGGGAAATGTGCCGGCCTCGCTCTACGAGGCGGCCGCCCTGGACGGCGCGGGGCCCGTGCGCCGCTTCGTCAGTGTCACCGTCCCCTCCGTGAAACCCATGATGCTCCTGGTGGGCACGCTGTCGGCGATCTCCGCGCTGAGGGTCTTCACCGAGATCTATGTGTTCGGCGGCGAGACCGGCGGGCCGGGCGGGGATTCCCGCACGCTGCCGTTCCTGATCCGCCAGGTCGGGCTCGGCTTCGCGGGCGAGACCGGCTACGCCGCCGCGATCTCCCTTCTCCTGTTCCTGCTGACATTCGTCTTCAGCGTGCTGGGGCGGCGCTTGTCGAAGGGGGACGAGGCATGAGCCGTTTCCGACTGGCCGGCCGCTATACGACGCTCTGCCTGATGCTGGTGGTCATGCTGGGCCCGGTGGTCTGGCAGTTCCTGACCTCCCTCAAGGGGCGCGACGAGGACGTCTACAGCGGGCTGCTGCCCAGTCGGCCCACCCTCGACCATTACGCGCGCCTCGCCGATTCGTTCCCCCTGTTCGCGTACGCGGGGAACACCCTGATCGTCGCGGTTCTGTCGGTGATCAGCAATGCCGTGTTCGCGGCCATGGGCGGATACGCGCTCTCCCGGCCCGGGTGGCGGGGGCGCACCGCGGTCTTCACCGTTCTGGTGGCCACCCTGATGTTCCCCTTCGAATCGGTGATGATCTCCCTCTTTCTCACCGTGCGCTCCATGGGGCTCATCGATTCCCTGATCGGGGTCTGGCTGCCCGGCGCCGTGTCGGTGCTCAACCTCCTGATCATGCGGGCGGCCTTCCTGGCCGTGCCGCGGGAGATCGAGGAGGCCGCCGTCCTCGACGGGGCCCACGAGTGGCAGCGCTTCACCCGCGTCTTCCTGCCGTCCGCCCGGGGCGCGCTCGCCGTGGTGTGCGTGACCAGCTTCATCGGCGCGTGGGACGACTTCCTGTGGCCGCTGATCGTGCTGACCAGCAGCGACAACTACACCCTCCAGCTCGGTCTCAAGACGCTGTCCGGTACGTCCTTCTCGCGTGACCAGCGGCTCGTGGCCGCGGGCTCCATGGCCGCGCTGCTTCCGATGGTGCTTCTCTTTCTCTGCCTCCAGCGCCTTTTCTTCAAGGGCGTCGGCGAAGGGGCCGTCAAGACATGACCACCAATTCCTCGGATTCCACCGGTTTCACGGATTCCACGAATTCCACCGGTTTCACCGATCCTGTCGGTTCCACCGATCCTGCCGTGGGCGTCGATTCCGCCGCCCGTCGCCCACCGCGCCTGGGCGCCAACTACACCCCCTCGCGGGGCTGGTTCCACCACTGGCTCGACTTCGACCTGGACGAGGTGCGGCGCGACTTCGACTCCCTCGCCGCGCTCGGCCTGGATCATCTGCGGGTCTTCCCGCTCTGGCCGGTGTTCCAGCCCCATCGCTCCCTGATCCGGCCGCGCGCCCTCGCCCAGCTCGTCCAGCTCGTCGACGCCGGCGCCGAGCGCGGGCTGGACATCGCCGTGGACGCCCTCCAGGGGCACCTCTCCAGCTTCGACTTCGTCCCCGCGTGGCTGCGCACCTGGCACCGGCGCAATCTCTTCACGGACGCCGAGGCGGTGGCCGGGGAAGCCGCCTATGTCGAGGCCCTCGCCGCCGCCCTCGCCGACCGTCCCGGCTTCCTCGGAATGACCCTGGGCAACGAGCTCAATCAGTTCTGCGACGCCCGGCACCCCGACCCCGACCCCTGCACGGAAGCGGAGGCCGGTCGCTGGCTCAGTCATCTGCTGTCCGTGTGCGAGCGCGCCGCCCCGGGGCGCTGGCACACCCACTGCGAGGACGACTCCGTGTGGTTCCGCGACGGGCACCCCTTCACCCCCGCGCACGCCACGCGGCTGGGCGCCGCCACCACCGTGCACGCGTGGGTGTTCAACGGCACGGCGCAGCGCCACGGCCGTACGGGCGCCGCCACACTGCACCACGCCGAGTATCTGATCGAGCTGTCCAAGGCGTGGGCGCGGCCGGGGCGGCCGGTGTGGCTCCAGGAGGTGGGGGCGCCCGCCCCGCTCATCCCCGCCGAGCACGCCGCCCCGTTCGCCGAGGCGACCCTGGAGAACGCCTTGGTCTGTACGGATCTGCGGGCCGTCACCTGGTGGTGCTCGCACGACGTGTCACGGTCGCTCGTCGACTTCCCCGAGCTGGAGTACGGCCTCGGGCTGCTCACCAGCGACCGGGAGGTCAAGCCGGCCGGGCGGGTGCTGGCGAGGGCCGCGGAAGGGCTGCGCGCCCACTGGTCGCCCCCACCGCCCCGCACCACAGGACTGCTGCTCGACGCGGGCGACGAGCACAGCGCGCCCCACCGTTCGGTGTGCGCGCCCGGAGGGGAGTTCTTCGAGGCCTGGGCCCGTCTGGCGGCCCGGGGCGTCCGGGTGGCCGCCGTACTGGTCCAGCGCTCCGGTGACGCCGCCCACCTCGCGGCCCGGGGCATCACCGAGCTCGTCCACACCGGCGAGGTGACCTGAGATGACCGCTCGCGACGACCGCGCCCACCCCGCCCCGGCGCGGGGCCTCTCGCGCCGCGCCCTGCTGGCCGGCGCCGCGGCGGCGTCCGTACCGCTGCTCGGGGCCCCGCCCGCCGCAGCCGCCCTGTCGGAGGCCACCGGTGCCTCGGGCCGTACGGTCGCGGGCGCGCCCGCCGCCCCGAACAAGGGCGCGCCCCTCGGTCCGTACGGGTCCTCCCTCCAGCCGTACGCCACCTACTGGTTCCCGGACAGCTTTCCCGAGGGCCGCGAGCCGGACCCCGGCGCCGTATGGCGCAGCCTCAAGCAGTGGCGGCCGGAGGACGACCCGGATCTGCCCCACAACGTCTCCACCGTGCCGCGGGCCGAGCGCTTCACCCCCGTGCCGGCCCACCCCGGGGCGCACGACCGGGCGCGCCTGTCCGCGCTGGTCTCCTTCTCCCCCACGGCCGGCAACCCCTCCCAGGGCGCCCCCACCGCCGACTTCTACGCCTTCACCCACTGGGCCTATCTGGAGGAGCTGGTGTTCTGGGGCGGCTCCGCCGGCGAGGGGATCATCCTGGCGCCGAACGGGCCGGTCGTCGACGCGGCGCACCGCCATGGCGTGCGCGTCCTCGGCACCGTCTTCCTGCCGCCGGTCGCGTACGGGGGCGACCTCACCTGGACGCGCGAGCTGGTGCAGCGCGACTCCTCCGGCGGCTTTCCGCTCGCCGACCGGCTGGCGCTGGCCGCCCGGTCGTTCGGCTTCGACGGCTGGTTCGTCAACGCCGAGACGGAGGGCGGGGACGCCGCGCTGGCCCGGGAGTTCGCGGCCTTTCTCCGCCATCTGCGCGCGGCGGCCCCCGAGCTCTCCCTCACCTGGTACGACGCGTTCGACGCGGAGGGGCGGGTGGGCTGGCAGGGGGAGCTCAACGACCGGAACGCGCTGTTCTTCCACGGCGCGGACGGGCCCCTGGCGCACACGATGTACCTCGACTTCCGTTGGCGAGAGGACCGCACCCGGCCCGCCTCCTCCGCCCGGTACGCCGCCAAGCTGGGCCGCTCGCCGTACGAACTGTGGGCCGGCGTGGACGTGCAGGCGAACGGATGGGGCACGGAGGTCGACTGGGAGGCAGTACTGCCCGAGGGGCGCGACCCCCTGGTCTCGTACGGCCTCTACCGCCCCGAGTGGACCTGGCACTCACAGCCGGCGCCCCGCTCGCCCGGCGCCTTCCACGCCCGCGACAACCGGTTCTGGACCGGGGAGGACGCGAACCCCGCCGCGCCGGTGGGCCCGGACGGCTGGCATCCGGCGGCGCTCCACATCGCCGACCGCTCGACGGTCACCGGCCTGCCGTTCGCCACGGCGTTCACCACGGGGCACGGCACCGACTGGTACGAGGAGGGGCGGCCGACCGGCACCGGCGCCTGGCACCACCTCGCCCTCCAGGACCGGCTGCCGGGCCGCCGCTGGGCCGTGCACACCGTGGGGCGGCGCCCCTCGGTGGGCTTCGACTTCGAGGCGGCCTGGCGCGGCGGCAGCAGTCTGCTCGTGGACGGCGAGCCGACGGCCCCGGTCACGGTGGAGCTGTACCGCACGGCGGTGCGGCTGCCGGCCGGGGGCGCGACCGTCGAGCTGACGCACCGGGCCGAGCCGGGCTCGGCGGCCGTCGTCGTCGAGCTGGCCGTGGCCTGTGCCGAGCCGGCCGGGCCGGGAGCGCGGCCGCCGTTCCGCTGGCTGCCGGCGGCGACCGTACGGGCGGAGGACGGCTGGACCAGCTCCGCCGTACGGCTCGACGGGCGGCGGTTCGGTCGCCGTACGGTCCGTGTGCTCGGTGTCCGGCTCACCGCCGCGGCGACGGACGCCGACCGTACTGCCGAAGGCCCGGACGAGCTCCGTACTGCTCACGGCCCCGGCCACACCCGTACGGCGGAGCGCGGTGGCGCGGGCGGCGCGCTCCGGTGGCGCCTGGGGATGCTCGCCGTGCACGCCGGCCCTCCCCGGGCTCCGGGCCGGCCCGGGCTGCTGCGGGTGACGGCCTCCCGCCTCGTCGCCCCGGACACGGCCGAGCTGCGGCTGCGCTGGCGCCCGGCCCGCGGGGGCGGCACCGACCGCGCCGTGCGCCACTACGAGGTGCACCAGGTGCTGCCCGGCGGGCAGCGGCGCTTCCTGGGTGGCACCTGCGCCCCCGCGTACTTCGTGCCCGCCCTGCGCCGCAGTGGCGCGGAGCGGCGCACGCGCATCGAGGTGCGCGCCGTGGGGGCGG
>NZ_JBPQTV010000233.1:0-10219 GCF_051386515.1 Streptomyces sp. URMC 123
CTCCCCACGGCCTCCCCGGCCCCGGTGACCGCCGCGACCCCGGCTGCCGCCACCCCGCACCTGGACGCCGTCGAACGCACCCTGCGCGAGGTCTCGCCCGGCCTGGAGGGCCAGGTGTGGGAGCGCACCGCGGGCAACCGCCTGGACGGGACCGCCGGCGACCCGGCCGGCTGGCTCCTCCAGACGCCCGGCTGCTGGGGCGACGCCGGCTGCGCCGACCGCGTCGGCACCCGGCACCTGCTCGCCCGCATGACGGAGAACATCGCGAAGGCCCGGCGCACCGTCGACATCTCCTCCCTGGCCCCGCTGCCGAACGGCGCCTTCAACGACGCGATCGTCGACGGGCTGAAGGCGTCCGTGGCGGCCGGCCACACACCGCGGGTGCGGGTGCTCGTCGGGGCGGCGCCGCTGTACCACCTCAACGTGATACCCGCGACGTACCGCGACGAGCTCCTCTCCCGGCTCGGCCAGGCGGCCGACCGGGTCACCCTGAACGTCGCCTCCATGACCACCTCGAAGACCGCGTTCTCCTGGAACCACTCCAAGCTGCTCGTGGTCGACGGCGAGACGGCGATCACCGGCGGCATCAACAGCTGGCAGGGCGACTACATCGACACCGCCCAACCCGTGGCCGACGTCGACCTCGCGCTGAGCGGCCCCGCCGCCCGCTCCGCCGGCAGCTACCTCGACACCCTGTGGACCTGGACCTGCCGGAACTCCGGCAACCTCGGCAAGGTCTGGCTCGCCACCTCGCGCGGCGCGGGCTGCATGGCCACGTTGGAGAAGGACGCCAACCCGGCTCCGGCCGCCCCGCGCGGGGACCTCCCGGTGATCGCCGTCGGCGGCCTCGGCGTCGGCGTCAAGGACGTCGACCCCGCCTCGTCCTTCCGCCCCGACCCGCCCACGGCCCCCGACACCACCTGCGGCATCGGCCTCCACGACAACACCAACGCCGACCGCGACTACGAGACGGTGAACCCGGAGGAGAGCGCGCTGCGCTCCCTCGTCGCCAGCGCCCGCGACCACGTCGAGATCTCCCAGCAGGACCTCAACGGCACCTGCCCGCCGCTGCCGCGCTACGACATCCGGCTCTACGACACCCTCGCCGGCAAGCTCGCCGCGGGCGTCAAGGTCCGCATCGTGGTGAGCGACCCCGCCAACCGCGGCGCGGTCGGCAGCGGCGGCTACTCGCAGATCAGGTCGCTCTCGGAGGTCAGCGACACCCTGCGCAAGCGGCTCGCGCTGATCACGGGCGACGAGGCGAGCGCGGGGGCCGCCCTCTGCTCCAACCTGCAGCTCGCGTCGTTCCGCAGCGCCGCGCAGCCCCGCTTCGCCGACGGCAGCCCCTACCGGCTGCACCACAAGCTGGTCTCGGTCGACGACTCCGCCTTCTACATCGGGTCGAAGAACCTCTACCCGTCCTGGCTCCAGGACTTCGGTTACATCGTCGAGAGCCCGGCCGCCGCGGCGCAGTTGAAGTCGGCGCTTCTGGACCCCGAGTGGACGTACTCGCGGGCCGCCGCCACGGTCGACTACTCCACCGGGACCTGTCCGCGGTGACCCGGGGCCGGCCCGGTCGCCCCGGCCGGGGCGACCGGTGACCGGACCGCCAGGCGCGTCCACACCGCCAGGACCGCCGGCAGCAGGAGGTAGCCGAACCGGCCGGCCGGCGCCAGCGCGAACGCCGCCGTCAGGCCGAGCGCCAGCCGGTCGGCGCAGGCGACGGCGCCGACCGGCGGCCTGAGGACGAGCGACGCCCCGGTCACGACCGCGGCCAGCAACAGCAGCACCACCGCGGCCACCCAGCCGCTCGGGCCGAGCCCGGCCAGCAGATGCCCCGGCAGTGGGCTGGCGGCGGGGGTGGGCACGTCCGCCAGCCCCACGGGGAAGGCCAGCACCTGCTCGGCCATCGCGGCCGGCGCGAGCAACGCGCCCGGCACCACGAGGACGGCCGTGCCGGCCACCGCCGTCCGCAGGCCGCGCAGGGCGGCCCGCCCGCCGTGGGCACATGCCAGTGCCGCGACCGCGACCGGCACGGCGGGCCACGCCGTCCACTTCAACGAGCAGGCCAGCGCGAGCAACAGCCCGGCCGCGACCGGCCGCCCGCGCGCCGCCAGGGCCATGCCCAGCAGACACGCGCCGGTCAGCGGCAGGTCCACCCCGCTGACGCACAGCGGCAGCGCCACCAGCGGCGAGGCGACGAGCGCGGCCGACACGAGCCCGTACGACATCCCGCGCCCGGACCCGTACGAGGGCCCGCGCCCGTACGACCCGTACGCGATCCCGCGCGCGCCGCCGTACGAGGTGCCGCGCCCGAACCCGTACGAGGGGTCGGCCGTCGGCCGCAGCACACGGCGCACCGCCACCAGGCAGCCGAGGAACACCGCCGCGCACCAGACCCGGGGGTCGCCCGCCATCGCGGCGTACCACGTGCCGTCGCCGAGCACCGCGCGGGGCAGGCCGAAGAGCGCCATGCCGGGCAGATACGGCGTGTAGTCCGCGACGCCGTGCGGATCGGGGAGGTACGGGGTGCCCGTGGCGAGCAGCCGGCTCGCGGACCGTTCGATCACCGACACCTCCGACTGGCCCTCGCCGCCGGCCACCAGCAGGGGCAGCGGCAGCAGCACCGCGCCGGTCAGGGCGAGCGCCACCGAGACCGTGCGGGCCCGGCGGCGCGGCAGCGACCAGGCGGCGAGCGCGGCCGCGGTGTACCCGAGGGCGGCCAAGAGCCCCCACGTGCGGTGCGGCGACAGGGCGGAGGCCACGGGGAAGACGCCCGCCCACCCGGTCGCGGCCAGCCATCCGCCGACCCACACCCGTCGCCGGTTCCACCAGGGGCCCGGCCCGCCCGGTGCTCCACCGGCGGCCCCCGCCGCGCCGTTCCTGTTCTCGATGGCCTTGTCGTCGGCCGCCCTGTCGTCGGCCGCCCTGTTCTCGGTCACCCGGCCATTGCAGCCCGGCAGGGCGCCTCGGGGCACGACAGCGAACTACCCTGTTTCAGCTGGGGCTTTCCCCACCGACCGCGCTGGTGGGCGCCGGGGAGCGCGGGCGAGGCGCTTCGGCGGAGGAGGCCCGCGGGGACCGGGCGCCGGCGTGCGCCGGGGAGGAACGGCGGCTACCACACGCCGTGGGACGGACGATATTCATCTGATAGTTTTGCGATGCTTCGCATACGTTCACCTCCGGCCGGGGTCGTGCGGCTGTCTGCCGCCCCCTCGCCGCGGGTCCCGAAGCGCCGCTGTCCGTCCCCCGAGCCCGTCCGCTCCCGCGCCGGTGCGCCGTCGTGCCCGTGCGCCCTCACGCCTTTCTGTCGGCCCGTCGGCCCGTCGCAGCGGCCCGGTCCGCGCGCCGCCCCGACGCCTGACGATCACGCCGTTCCCGCCGTTCCCGCCGTTCCGATACGGGAGTGAGCCGATGCATTCCGCAGTGTTTCTCATGGAGTTCGGAGGCATCCTGCTGGGACTGGGCCTGCTGGGCCGTCTCGCCGGGTGGCTGAGCCTCTCACCCGTCCCGCTCTACCTCCTGGCGGGGCTCGCCTTCGGCAAGGGCGGTCTGCTCCCGCTGGCCACCAGCGAGGAGTTCGTCACCGTCGGGGCCGAGATCGGCGTCGTCCTGCTGCTGTTCATGCTCGGCCTGGAGTACAGCCCCGGCGAGCTCGTCACCAACCTCAGAACCCACTGCGCGGACGGCGTCGTCGACTTCGCGCTCAACGCGCTGCCCGGCGCGGCGGCCGCGCTGCTGCTGGGCTGGGGCGCGCTGGCGGCCGTCGTCCTGGCCGCGGTCACCTGGATCTCCTCCTCCGGCGTCATCGCGAAGGTCCTCGCCGACCTCGGCCGGCTCGGTGATCCCGAGACGTCCGTGGTGCTGAGCATCCTCGTGCTGGAGGACCTCGCCATGGCCGTCTATCTGCCGATCGCCACGGCCCTGCTCGCCGGGGTGGGGCTGCTCGCCGGGGGAGTCGCCCTGGCCGTGGCGCTCTCCGCGGCCGGGGCGGTGCTGTTCCTCGCCGTGCGCTTCGGCCGGGCGATCTCCCGCTTCGTCTCCTCCGACGACCCGGAGAAGCTGCTGCTCGTGGTGCTGGGGCTCACCCTGCTCGTGGCCGGGGCCGCCCAGCAGCTACGGGTCTCCGCCGCCGTGGGGGCCTTCCTGGTCGGCATCGCCCTCTCCGGCGAGGCCGCGCACGGCAGTCACCCGCTGCTCGCCCCGCTGCGCGACCTGTTCGCCGCGGTGTTCTTCGTCTTCTTCGGCCTGCACACCGACCCCGCGAGCATCCCTCCGGTGCTGCTGCCCGCGCTCGCCCTCGCCGCCGCCGGCACCCTGACGAAGATCGCCACGGGTTACTGGGCCGCCCGCCGGGCCGGGCTCCCGGCCGGTGGGCGCTGGCGGGCCGGCGGCGCGCTCGTGGCGCGCGGCGAGTTCTCGATCGTGATCGCGGGCCTGGCCCTCACGGCCGGCGTCCAGCCGGCGCTGGGCCCGCTGGCCACGGCGTACGTCCTGCTGCTCGTGGTCATCGGCACGCTGGCGGCGCGCTACACCGAGCCGGTGGCCCGCCGCCTGGCCCGCCGCCGACCGCCCCGCCCGCCGGGCGACTCGGGCGGCGCCGGCCGCCCGTCGCCTCCCCCGGGCGTCGGGACCGGGGTCGGCACCGAGGGTGAGGGAATCAAGGGATCAGGACCACCTTGCCGAGGTTGGCGCGGGCCTCGATGATCTCGTGCGCCCGGGCCGCCTCGGCCAGCGGGATCTCCGCGTGCACGGCGGGCCGCAGCCGTCCGGCGCGCGCCAGCCGCCAGAGTTCCTCGCCGTGCCGGTCGTACAGCTCCCGGTGGCCGGCCACGAAGCGCCCCATGCTCAGCCCGGTGACGGTCTTCGCCCCCGCGAGGAGGGCGTGGGCGGGGACGGTGCCGCCGCCCGAGTTGAAGAAGACCAGCCGCCCGCCCGGTGCCAGCGCGTCGATCGCGCGCGGCAGCAGATCCCCGCCGACGCCGTCCAGGACGACCTCGACCGGCTCCCCCCAGTCCGCACTGTCGTAGACGACGACCTCATCGGCGCCCAGGGCGCGCAGGAAGTCCGCCTTGGCCGGGGAGCTCACGGCCGCGACCACCCGGGGGATGCCCTGGAGCTTGGCCAGTTGGACGGCGAGATGGCCCACGCCGCTCGCCGCTCCCGTGATCAGAAGCGACGCGATGGGCGCGCCGGGCGCGCCGACGGGCCGCCCGGCCGCGGCGGGCGGGGCCGGCGCCGACGAACCGGCCGTGGCCAGGGCGGCGAGGGCGACCTGCCCACCCCGCACCAGCGCGACGGCCGACACCGCGCTCGCCCCGTTTGGTATCCGGCTCGCCATCGGCACGGGCACGCGGGCCAGTTCGGTGTACGAGCCGCTGAAGGGCAGTCCGGTGACGCGGTCCCCGATCGCGTAGTCCGTCACCCCGGGGCCGAGGGCGACCACCTCCCCGGCGACCTCGCCGCCGAGGACGCCCGGCAGCGCGGTCCGGCCGGCACCTTCCCGCACGGCGCGCACGGAGGGCAGGGTCACCCCGATCGCCTCCGTGCGGACCAGCAGTTCGCCCGGCGCCGGCTCGGGGGCCTCGGCCTCCTCCACGCACAGCACGTCGGGGCCGCCGTGCCGATGGAAACGGACACGCCGCATGGGCACCTCCCAGGTCGGTGATCATTGGGAGCACCAACGATAACCACGGAATCGTTGGAGAGTCCAACGGTATTCCGGGTACGCTGGTCCCATGCCCGAGTCCGTTCGCGCTCCCTCGCGCATCCGCACGCTCCCCAGCTGGCTCCTGGGCCGCGCCGCCGCGCGCGGCCACCGGCTCGTCGCCGAGGCCCTCGCCCGGGAGGGGATGCGGATGACCCATCACGCCGTACTGTCGGCCGTCGCCGAGCTGGGGCCCGTGTCCCAGGCCGAACTGGGCCGCAGCCTGAGCATCGACCCCAAGGACATGGTCGCGATCCTCAACGACCTCCAGGACGACGGGCTCATCACGCGCGCCCCGGACCCCGGGGACCGGCGCAAGAACGCCATCGCCCTCTCGGAGAGCGGCGAACGCAGGCTGGCGCGCACGGAGAAGCTGGGCCGTGAGGCGAACGAGGAGCTGACGGCCGCGCTGTCGCCGGCCGAGCGCGCGCAGTTGCTGGACCTGCTCCGGCGCGTCGTCGACCCGGAGGAGCCCTGCGCGGAAACCGATCGCCCGGCCACCGAACGGTGACCGGGCGATCGCGGCCGCGTCCGGCGGCCGGCCGGGGCGCGGGCTGAGGCCGCGTCTCAGGCGGCCGGCTGGGGCTCGCGCTCCGGTTCCGCTTGCGCTTCCCGTTCCGGTCGCGGTTCCGGCTTGAGCTCCGGCCGTCGGGTGATGGGCGCGTTGTGCTGGTCCGTCCAGGACTGCAGCGCCGTCATGCACGCGTGGTCCAGATGCCGCAGCCCGGACAGGTCCAGCTCGACCGGCCGGTTCGCGGGGAGCGCCTCCAGCGCGTCGAGGATGCGCGGCAGCCGCAGGAACGTCGCGTTGCCCGACAGCCGTACGCGTACGGGTGCGCCCTCGCCGCCGTCCGAACCGCTGTCCGTACCGCCGTCCTTGGTGGCGCTCACCCGGCCGTCCGCGGCACTGCCCGCAGCACCGTCCGCAGCGCCGCCGTGGTCACCGCGCCCACCCGTGTCGACGCCCGTGACCTCGACGTGGATGTGGGACGTGGCCCACGCCGTCTTGAGCACCGCGAGCAGCAGGCCGATCAGCACGCCCTCGAACATGTTGGTGGTCACGATCGCGATCGCCGTGGCCATCAGCACGACGGCCTCCCCGCGGTGCTCGCGCCAGAGCGGACCGAGGTCCTTGACCGGCAGCAGCTTCCAGCCCGCGTGCACCAGCACGCCCGCGAGCGCGGCGGTCGGAATGACGGTCAGGGCCTGCGGCAGGAACGCCGCGAACAGCAGCAGCCACAGGCCGTGCAGCACCCGCGAGAGCTTCGTACGCGCCCCCGCCTGGACGTTGGCCGAACTGCGCACGATGACAGCGGTCATCGGCAGCGCGCCGAGCAGCCCGCAGACGGTGTTGCCGGCGCCCTGGGCCATCAGCTCCTTGTCGTAGTGGGTGCGCGGCCCGGAGTGGAGGCGGTCCACCGCCGCCGCGCTGAACAGGCTCTCCGCCGAGGCGATGAGCGTGAACGCCACGATGGTCGCCACCAGCCCGACGTCGGCCAGTCCGCTCAGGTCGGAGAGGCCGGGCGGCTGAATGGCGTCGACCAGGCCGGTGACGTGGACGCGGGCGATCGGCAGGTCGAACGCCGCGGTGACGGCGGTCGCCGCGCCCACCGCGACCAGGGGAGCGGGTATCACCCGCAGCTTCGCCGGCAGACGCGGCCACGCGATGATCACCGCGGCGGTGCCGGCGCCCACCGCGAGCGCGGTGAGCGCGCTGCCCGAGGCGAGGGTCCGGTCGACCAGGCCGGGGAGCCCGCCCAGATTGCCCAGGCCGCTGCCCGGGGCCTTGGCGTCCGCCAGGGCGTAGAGCTGGCCCGCGATCAGGACCAGCCCGATGCCGGCGAGCATGCCCTGCACGACCGCCACGGAGATCGCGCGGAACCAGCGGCCCATCCGCAGCGCCCCGAGCAGGAGTTGCAGCAGCCCGGAGACCAGCACGATGAGTCCGAGGGCGGGAAGCCCGTACTCCGTCACGGCGGCGAGGACGAGCACGGTGAGGCCGGCGGCGGGGCCGCTGACCTGGAGGCTGCTGCCCGGCAGCAGCCCGGTCACCAGGCCGCCGACGATGCCGGTGATCAGGCCGAGTTCGGCCGGGACGCCGGAGGCCACGGCCACCCCGACGCACAGCGGGAGGGCGACGAGGAACACGACGAGGGACGAGGTCACATCCGTGCGCGCGGCACGCAGGAACGCTGAACTGAACTGTTTCATGGAGCTCTTTCGTGGGGGGAAGGACCGTCGCGTGAGCGGGGACGAGATCCGTGTCCATGCGGACAGGTACGTGATCCGTCCCCGCCCTGTTCACCGGGGTGCGCCGGGGGAGGCCGACGGTGCGGCCGGCCGGCGCCTTCCGCGCGGGGTGTGCGGCAGGAGCGTGACGTGCCGGATGTCACGCGCCCGCGCGGCACGCGCCGAGCGGTCGAACGGTGAGGGGACGGGACGATCCAGACCCGGGGTGTCGGAGCGGGACGAGATTCTGAGCGGTTGCGATTGCGGTTGCGGTCGATCGCGGTGATCGCGGCGAGTGTGGCGGTCGCGGCGATCGAAGCGATCAGGGAAGGGCGGGGGCGTCGCCGATGACGCGCCCGAGGGGCACGCGGAGCGCTCCGCCGCTCAGCAGCGGAACGACCGCAGGGAGTTCGGTGTCGGTGCGGCACCGGCGCCGGGGTTCCAGGTGTCCCGCGCGGTGCACGCCCGGGTGGTACCGGGTGACGCGTCCGCGCCCGTCCGTACGGTGTCGTCGCACGCGCCGCGGACGTCCTGGCCCACGGGCGGCTTGACGCCGGAATGGACGGCGCGGGACAGCCGGGCCAGTGGGGGATGGGCCGACTCGTCCTGGTGACCCGACGGTTCGCCCGCGAGGACGGACACCGCCGGGCCGTACTGCTCCCTGACCTCGGCGGCCACGGCGGCCGGCTCGGCCGGCGCGGTCGCCTCGGGGTGGTGCAGCGTCAGAAGGTTCAGCAGCACGGCACAGATCAGCAGAACTCCTGCTGATACACGTGGGATCACGGCCGACTCCTGAAGTCGCTGCTGCACCGGGTGCCAAAACGTTACCGTCCCTTGACTTGCGAACAAGGGGGTTCTCTGCTCGAAACGTTGAGACATGCGCCACGCGATCACCGGTCCGCGCAGGCCACTTGACCGGTGATGCGCCCTATGGGGCGGTGTGCCCGGGCGCCGGCGATCACCGGTGATAGCGTCCCGCCCACCGGCCCGCCCCCTCCTCCGGGCGGGCGCGACGAGGAAGCGAGGACGACCAGGTGATACCGAGCGAGGACGGCCGGGCGGCATCGCCCGTCCCCGGCGTGCGCCATTCCGCTTCCACGTGGCGGCAGCCCTGCCCCGCGCCCGCCTCACCGGAGCGCGGCGCGCTGATCGAGGAGGTCGCCGGGCGCGTGTCGGCGCTCGGGCCCGGTCGGCTCCTCGTGGGCATCGACGGCCCCACGGCCGCCGGAAAGACCAGCTTCGGCCACGAACTGGCGGAACGGGTGGCGGCCGGCGGCCGCCCGGTGCTCCGGGCGACCCTCGACGACTTCAAGAGGCCCTGGCGGGACCGGCACCTGTACGACCGGGAGTCGGGCGAGGGGTACTACCGCAACGCGTTCGACTACGACGCGGTCAGGCGACTGCTGCTGGACCCCTGCCGGTCGCCGGAGGCCACCCGCTGCGCGCTGTGCTCCATCGACCCGCTCACCCAGATCGACCACTCGGCGCGGACCACGCCGCTCACACCGGACACGGTGCTGATCGTGGACGGCGTCTTCGCGTTCCGGCCGGAGATCGACGCCTACTGGGACTTCCGCGTCCGGCTCGGCGTGGACGAGGAACTGTCCGTACGGCGGGGCGCCGAGCGGGACCAGGACTGGGCCGGCTCCGAGGCGGAGTCCCTCCACCGCGGCCGCTATCTGGTGGCCGAACGCGTCTACCTCCGCGAGGCGGACCCGCTGCCCAGGATGGACGTCGTCATCGACAACTCGGTCTTCGCGAGGCCGCGGCTGCTGACGCGATAGGGCCCGGCGCGGGTGGGGGCGCGCTCAGCCCTCCGCCCAGGCGTCCTCCGCCGCGCGGGCCCGGTCGTAGGCGCCGCGGGCGGACTCCACCTCCGACAGATGGGTGCGGCTCCAGTCGACCAGGGTGTGGAACACGGGGCTCAGCGTCTGCCCGAGCTCGCTGAGCCCGTACTCCACCCGGGGCGGGATGTCGGGGTGGTACGTGCGCACCACCAGCCCGTCCCGTTCCAGCTGCCGCAGCCGGCTGGTCAGGATCTTCGGGGTGACGTCGGGGATCAGCCGGTGCAGCGCATTGAAGCGGAGCGTGCCGTTCTGACCCAGGGTCCACAGGATCGGCGCCGTCCAGCGGCTGAAGATGATGTCGCCGACGGAGGTCACCGGGCACGCGGCCTTGGCCACGCCGGGCTGATCGGCGGCGTCCGACGGGGTGGCGGCGTCCGTCGGGGCGGCGGGGCTCGGGCGGGACGGCATGAGGGGCTCCAAGGGGAGGGGACGGTGG
>NZ_JBPQTV010000234.1:0-10195 GCF_051386515.1 Streptomyces sp. URMC 123
CCACGGCGGGGACCCGGACGGCGCCTGGCACGTGCTGGAGACGGCCGCCGACCTGGCGCGCGAGCTCGACGACGACGAGACGCTCACCAAGGTGGCCCTGACCTTCTACGGGCTCCATGGCTCGGAGGCGGAGGGCGCGCCGGGCCGGCTGACGGCGGAGCTGCTCGCCGAGGCCCACCGCAGGGTGGTCGCGCCCGTCGGCCCGCCGGAGCGGGGACCGGGGCCGGGGCATGACCGGGCGGAGGCCCCGGCCCGGGGGCGGGCCGAGGTGGACCTGCTGGCCCGCGAACTCGCCGCCCGCGCCGCCGTACTGGCGCGCACGGAATGGGACGACGAGACGCTCGGCTTCAGCCTCTGGGCCCGGCACGACGCCATCTGGGGCCTCGGCACCGCCGAGGAACGGGTCGCCCTCACCGAGGAGTTGATCGGCATCGCCCGGCGCGCGGCCGACGGCGACCTGGAGCACTTCGCCGCGTCCTTCCGCTGGGTGGCCCTGCTGGAGCTGGGCGACCCCCGCTACTTCGACCAGTACGAGGCCGCCCTCGCCGGAGCGGAACGCCACGGGCTGCCCCGCGTCGCCTTCGCCTCGCTGATCGACCGGAGCATCGTCGCGACGCTGATGGGCCGCTACGCCGAGGCCGAGGAACTGCTCGACCGCTTCTGCGCCATGCCCCCTCGGTACGAGTACGCCGGGCACTCCTCGATGGTGGGCCAGTTGCGCTGGTCGCTGTGGCTGGCGCAGGGGCGCCACGAGGAGCTCGGCGGCGGGCCCGCCGGGGCCGGGCCGATCGGCGACGACCACCCGTGCCCCGGCCTGATGGCCGCCATCGCCGCGCTGCACCGCGGCGAGCCGGAGGCCGCCCTCCGCTACCACGCGGAGATCACGGAGGGCACCGTCCGCACCGGACAGGGCCCGGTCCCGCGCGACGAGCGGTTCCCCCGGGTCTGCGTGCCGCTGTGGCTGCGCTTCCAGGCGCAGTTGGCGGCGGCGACCGGGGACCCGGGCCTGTGCGAGCGGGCCCGTGCGGCGCTGACCCCGTACGCCGGCCAGTGGCTGGTCGCGCTGTACGGCTGCGACATCAGCGGCCCGGTGGACCTGTGGACGGCGCGGCTCGACCTCGCGCAGGGGCGCTGGCCGGACGCGGTCGGGCGGTTCACCGCGGCACGTGACTCCGCCGACCGGCTGCGGGCGCGGCCCTGGTCGGTCGAGGCCCGCGCCGGCCTCGCGGAGGCCCTGATCCGCCGGGGCGCGCCGGGGGACGCGACGACCGCCGCGGAGCTGCTCGACGGTGTCGAACGGGACGCGGCGGCCCTGGCCATGCGGCATGTCCCACCCATCGTCGAACGACTGCGCACGACGCGGGGGCCCGGGGGGCCGACGCGGCCGGGGACCACGCCCGTGCGGGGCCACGCCGCACGGGCCGGCACCACGGAGAACGCCCCCACGCCGGAGGCAGCCCCTGCGCGGGAAGGCGCCGCCGGAGACAACCCCGCGTGGCACGCCCCCGCGGGGGAGGACATGGCGCCGGAACATGCCGCTGGGGCGGCCCCCCTGCGGGAAGGCACCATGGCCGACAGCCCCGCAGGAGACGAGCGCTCCGCGCAGGGGCGCCCCGCAGGGGCAAGCATCCTGCGCGAACATCCCGCTGGCGAAGCCTCCACGCGGCAAGGCCCCACGCCGGAACACCCCGCTGGGGCAGGCCCGGTGCGGGGACGCACCGTCGGAGAACACCCCGCACCGCACAGCCCCGCTGGGGAAAGCACCGCGCCGGAACACCCCGCTGCGGCGGCCCCCCTACGGGAAGGCACCACGGCCGACAGCCCCGCAGGAGACGAGCGCTCCGCGCAGGAACGCCCCGCAGGGGCAAGCGTCCTGCGCGGACGCCTCGCTGGCGAAGCCTCCAGGCGGCAAGGCCCCACGCCGGAACACCCCGCCGGGGCGGTCCCCCTACGGGAAGGCGACACGGACGACGGCCCTGCAGGAGACGAGCGCTCCGCGCAGGAACGCCCCGCAGGGGCAAGCGTCCTGCGCGGACGCCTCGCTGGCGAAGCTCCCACGCGGCAAGGCACCATGCCGGAACACCCCGCTGGGGCAGGCCCGGCGCGGGGACGCACCGTGGGAGAACACCCCGCGCCGCACAGCCCCGCAGGGGAAGGCCCCACGGACGACAGCCCCGCAGGAGACGAACCCTCCGCGTGGGCGCGCCCCGTGCCGGGTCGGACCATGGAGAACGACCCCGCACCGGAACGCCCCGCAGGGAACAAGCTCCTGCCCGGGCACCCCGCAGGGGATGTCCCCGTCTGGGAGCGCGCCGCAGGCGAAGGCCCTGCGTGGAAAGACCCCGCAGGAACCAGCCCCTCGGAGGGACGCCCCGTGCACGCCGCAGGCGAACGCTCCGCGCAGGAACGCCCCGTGCCGGGCCGCACCATGGCGTACGACCCCGCACCGGAACGCCCCGCGGGGGACGCACACGCGGCCGTGTTTCGGCGGGAAGGTGACGTGTGGCGGCTGTCGTACGCCGGACGCACCGTTCATCTGCCCGACGCCAAGGGACTGCGCGATCTGCGCGTGCTGCTGTCGCGGCCCGGCACGGACGTGCCGGCCGTCCGGCTGCTCGACCCCGCCGGAGGCGACACCGTGGTCGCCGCCCGGTCCGCCGGAGGCGACCCCGTGCTCGACGACGAGGCCAAGGCCCGCTACCGCCGTCGGCTGGAGTCGCTCGACGAGGAGATCGACCGCGCCGCGGCGGGCGGTGACGACGAGCGGGCCGCGGCGTACGACCGGGAGCGGGCGGCCCTGCTGCGGGAGCTGCGGGCCGCCACGGGCCTCGGTGGGCGGAGCCGGCGGCTGGGGGACGAGGCGGAGCGGGCCCGCAAGACGGTGACCGCGCGGATTCGCGACGCGCTGCGCCGGCTGGAGACCCGGCACCCGGAACTGGCCGCGCACCTGCGCGCGAGCGTCTCGACGGGGTCCTCCTGCGGCTACCACCCCGTCGGCCCCCGCCCGCCCTGGTCCCTCTGAGCCCGCGCCGGGCCTCCGAAGCCACCGCGCCGCCAGCCCCGCCCCACCGGCTCACTTCCGGTTGTAGAGCCGCATCGTGAGCGGGGCGCACACCAGGATGAACGCCGCGCCCCAGATCGCCACCCAGCCGATCTCCCCGCCGTCCGCCGCGCCCGCCATCAGGGAGCGGATCGCCGCCACGAGGTGGGTGATCGGGCTGTGGTCCACGACCGCGCGGAGCCATCCCGGCATGGTCGCCGGGCTGACGAACACATTGCTGAGGAACGTCAGCGGGAAGAGCACCATCATGCTCACGCCCATCACGGACTTCTCGCTGCGCAGCAGGAGTCCGAACATCGTCCACAGCCAGGAGAAGGCGAAGGAGAACGCCACCAGCAGCCCCACGCCCGCCAGCACTCCCGTGACCCCGCCCCCGGGCCGGAAGCCCATGACCAGGCCGACGGCCATGATGGTCGTCGCGGCCAGCACATAGCGCAGCAGATCGCCGAGGAGATAGCCGACCATCGCGGCCGGCCGCCAGACCGGCAGCGTGCGGAAGCGGTCGAACACGCCCTTGGCGATATCGGTGTTGACCGCCACGCCCGTGTACATCGTGGTCATCACCACGCTCATCACCATGATGCCGGGCAGCAGGAACTGGAGGTACCGCTCCGTCGATCCGGCGAGCGCGCCACCGAACAGATAGGTGAACATCAACGTCATCATGATCGGGAACGCGGTGACGTCGAAGAGCTGCTCGGGGACGTGCTTGATCTTGAGCATGGTCCGCCAGCCGAAGGCGAGGGAGGCGCTCAGCGCGCCGGGCGGACTCGGGCGGGCGGCGGAGCCGGGGCCGAGGACGGCGGCCAGCCGCTCGGCCGCCACGGGCGGCAGGGCCTCGTCCCGGCCGCCGCCGGGGCCCGTCGCCCCGGTGTCGGTCTGCTGCCCGGGGCCGGCCTGGGTTCCGGTCGCGGTGGTCATACGGCGCTCTCCTGCTGCTGGTCGAGGGGGGTACGTGCGGTGGCCGGCCGATCGCCGTCCCTGCTGCTGTCGGCGGTCCTACGGCCGGTGCCCGCGCCACCACTGGTCGCACGGTCGGTGCCCGCGCCACCACTGGTCGTACGGTCGGCCGGGCGGTCGGTGAGGGCGAGGAACACCTCGTCGAGGCTGGGCTGGCCGAGGGAGAAGTCGTCCACGGTGATGCCCGCGGCGGCCAGCCGGGCCAGCGCCCGGGCGGTCAGCTCCGCCGCCCCGGTCTCCGTGCCCCGGTCCGGCAGCCGGGCCATGAGCACGACGGGGTCGGCGTCCCGCGCCACCGGAGCGGCCAGCTCCCGCGCGAGCACCCGCTCGGCCTCCGCCCGCTGTTCGGCGTGGCGCAGCCGCAACCGCACGCTGCCCGCGCCGACCGATGCCTTCAACTCCCCCTTGGTGCCCTCCGCGATGACCCTCCCGTGGTCGATGACCGCGATGCGCGAGGCGAGCCGGTCGGCCTCGTCGAGGTACTGCGTGGTGAGCAGCACCGTGGTGCCCTGGTCGACGATGGTGCGCACGATGTCCCAGACCTGGTTGCGGCTGCGCGGGTCGAGCCCGGTGGTCGGCTCGTCCAGGAAGAGCAGGTCCGGGGTGGCGATGAGGCTCGCGGCGATGTCGAGGCGGCGGCGCATGCCACCGGAGTAGTTCTTCGCCTGGCGGCCGGCGGCCTCGGCGAGGCCGAACGCCGCCAGCAGCTCCTCCGCCCGCCGCCGGGCGGCCGGCCGCCGGTGGCCGAGCAGCCGCGCGAGCAGCACGAGGTTCTCCGCGCCGGTCAGGTCCTCGTCCACCGAGGCGTACTGGCCGGTGAGGCTCACCCTGGCCCGTACGGCCTCCGGCTCGCGCACCACGTCGTGGCCGAAGACCCGGGCCCGCCCGCCGTCCGGCCGCAGCAGGGTGGCCAGCATCCTGACCGTGGTCGTCTTGCCGGCGCCGTTGGGCCCCAGCACCCCGTAGACGGTGCCCCTGGGCACCGTGAGATCGACGCCGTCCACCGCGCGTTGCGCACCGAAGACCTTGACCAGTCCCGCGGTCTCGATCGCCGGTTCGGTGGGGCCTGTGCTCATGTGCCGTCCTCTCGCTCTTCTCCTCCGCCCGCTGTCGGCGGTCGTGGGAGAGGCGCGAGATCCGATCTGGCCGCCGCTGGATCGCGTCTGGCGGCGGCCCGGCTCCGGCCGCGAGGCCGCCCCCTACTGCGCCCGCTCCCGTACGACCCGGGCGATGTCCATGCGGCCCACCATCCGCACGGCCGGCACCTGGGAGAGCGCGGCCGCGACCAGCACCGCCACGGCCGCGGCCAGCGGCGCCGCCCAGCCGAAGGTCAGATCGAGGGAGAACAGGTCGTTGTCGAAGAGGCGCAGGAAGCCCCAGGCGGCGAAGCCGCCGGCCACCAGTCCCACCGGCGCGGCCAGCACCGTCGCCGTGAGGTTCTCCGCCGCCAGCGCCCCGGCCACCCGCCGCAGCCGCACGCCCGAGGCGCGCAGCGTGGCGAGCTCGGTGGTGCGCTCCGCCACGTTCACCGTCATGGTCACGAAGATGACGGTGAAGGCCAGCAGCCCGCCGAGGACCAGCATCACCCCGACGAAGATCCAGAAGAGGTTCAGATACTCGTCGATCTGATCGCGCAGGGCCCGCTCGTCGGTGTAGGCCACCACCCCCTCCAGCCGGGTGACGACGGAGCGGAGCTCGTCCCGTTCCGCCGCGCCGACACCGTCCCGGAAGCGGAGCAGGTAGGTGTTGGTGGAGCCGCCGATCGCCGCCCGCACGGTCTCCTCCGTGCCGTAGAGCTCGGTGCCCACCGGCTCGTCCAGCAGCCCGGCCAGCCGGACCTCGCGGGGGCCGCCGCCCGGCGCGGCGACGGTGAGGGTCTGGCCGACGCTCATGCGCAGCCGTTCGGCGAGCGCCGATCCGGCGAGGATGCCGTCCTCCGGCAGGGTGCGCCAGGTCCCCTCGGGAGTGCGGAAGCGGTGCATGGCGGTGTCGGCCCGCAGTCCGCTGAGCGTGCTGGGGTAGGCGTGGTCGCCCCGGGCGGCCACGACCCGCGCGGTGGTCACGGGCTCCACCGCGGCCACCCCCTCGGTCCCCCGCAGCGTCCGCTCGACGTCCCGGACGCGCGGATCGACCGTCACCGTGGCGTCCTCCCGCTGGATGCGGTCGTACTGGAGGTCCAGCATCGACCGCATCGTGGTGATCATGCCGGTGGAGGTGAGCACCAGGACGAGGGCGAGCACGGTGCCGGTCATGGTGGCCAGGGTGCGGCGCCGGCTGCGGGTGAGATCGCGCAGCGCCATCCGCCAGGTGACCGGCAGCCAGTGGGCCCGTGCCACGGCCCACCCCCAGGGCCCCGGCCGGGGGAGCCGGGCGCCCTCGCCGCGCATGGCCTCGGCGGGGGCCACCCGGGCCGCGCCGATCGCCGGCGCGGCGGCGGCCAGCAGCCCGACGACCGCCCCGAAGGCCAGGCCCAGCAGAAGGGTCGCCGGCTGGTTGCGCACCACGGTGTCGGGGATGCCCAGCGCCGAGGTGTAGGCGTGGGTGACGGCCGAGGTGGCGAGCGCGCCCAGGGCCACGCCGAGGGCCGCGCCCACGACGCCGGTGATCACGCCGTAGCCCAGATAGTGGCGGACCACGTGACCGCGCCGGCTGCCGGCGGCCAGCAGGGTGCCGATCACCTTGCGCTCGGCCAGCACCAGCCGGGTGATCAGCACATAGGCGCCGACCGCCGCGGCGCCCAGGAAGAGGGCGGGGAAGGCGACGGCGATCCCGGAGAAGCCCTTGAGGTCCTGCTGGAGGGTGGCGTGCGAGGCCTGGTCGGCCCGGCGCTCGACCTCGACGGCGCCGGCGCTCCGCAGCCGTTCGACGATCCGGTCCACCGCGCCGGCCTCCCGGGCGGCCGGGGTGAGCGCGACCAGCGTCTGGTTGGGGCCCTTGCCGCCGGCGAGGGCCCGCGCGGTGGGCTCGGGGGCGAAGAACACCGCGAAGGAGTGCGGGTCGATCAGCACGTCCTGGCGGCTGCGGGCGGGCCACAGATACTCGGGCGAGTCGACGACGCCGCGGACGGTCAGCTCCCGGAACGCCTCGCCGTCGAAGGCCCGGAAGCGCTCCCCCGGGGTCAGTCCGAAGGTCTTCGCCGCGTGCCGCTCGACGAGGACACCGCCGGGGTCCTCCGGGTCCAGCGGCCGCCCGGAGGTGACGTCCACGCGGTCGACGGCCGGCCGGCCTTCCGGGGGCAGGCCGACGACCCGGCCCATCAGCTTGTCGTCCCCGATGGTCACCGGCACGTCGGCCTGGGTGCGCCGGGTGACGCCGGCGACGCCGGCGGCCCGCTCGACGGCCGCGGCGACCGTCTCGGTGGCCCCGCCGGTGGCCGTGACATCGGCGAAGTTCAGCCGGGCGTAGGTGCGGTCGTAGGAGGCACCGAGGTTGCGATAGGCGTCATGGCTGGCCACGAAGAGCAGCACGCCGAGCATGACGGTGACGGCGATGGCGCCGAACTGGGCGAGCCGGCGGCGCAGTTCGCGCCGCGTCTTGGCGAGGAGGATGCGCTGCACGGCGCGTCACCAGCTCACATCGGCGGCGTCGACGGGCCGCTCGTTGCGGTCCACGGACTCCACGCGACCGTCGTGCATGGTGACGACCCGGTCGGCCATGTCGGCGACCGAGGCGTTGTGCGTCACCATCAGCACCGTGCGCCCCTCGCGGGCGGCCCGCTGGAGCAGGTCGAGGATGGTCCGGCCGGTGCGGGTGTCCAGGGCGCCGGTCGGCTCGTCGGCCAGGACGAGATCGGGGTCGGTGACCAGGGCCCGGGCGATCGCCACGCGCTGCTGCTGGCCGCCGGAGAGCTGGGCCGGGAAGTGGTCGGCGCGGTCACTGAGGCCCACCGCCTCCAGCAACTCGGGGACCCGCTCCCGGGTGCCCCGCCCGGTGAGTTCGACGATCAGCTCCACGTTCTCCCGGGCGGTGAGCGTGGGGATGAGGTTGAAGAACTGGAAGACGAAGCCGACGTGGTCCCGGCGGAAGCCGGCGAGCCGGGCGGGGGCCCGCCCGGTCAGCTCCTCGCCCGCCGCGCTGATCCGTCCGCCGTCCGCGCTCTCGATGCCGCCGAGGACATTGAGCAGGGTGGTCTTGCCGGAGCCGCTGGGGCCCAGGACCACCACCAGCTCGCCCGGCGGAACCTCCAGATCCACACCGCGCAGGGCGTGCACCGTGGCCTCGCCCGTACCGTACGTCTTGGTCACATCGCGCAGCGAGAACCCGCCGCGCGCCTTGGTCGTGGTCGTGGTCGTCATGGAACCCTCCTCCGGGACCGTCCGCGGGCGGCCGATGGGTGTCCGGGCGGGATGAAGACACTCCCTGGCGGCGCTGCCGCCGGTCAGAGCCTGGCCGCACCCCCTTCCGCCTCCGTGACCCCCGGGTGCTCCGTCCTGCCCACGTCGTCCAGCCCGCCGAAGCCCGCCAGGCCGCCCAGCCGGCGCAGCGGTGCGGCCACCGGGAGGGCGGTGAGCGACGGGTCGATCAGCCGGTGGAGCATCAGGCCGTCGATCACCGCGAGCAGCACCGCCGCCGTGGGCTCGGGGTCCGCGACCCCGGCGCTCTCCCAGAGCCAGTCGGCCACGGCGGAGCGGCAGTCGCGCAGCAGCCCGGCCAGCTCCACCCGCAGCCGCTCGTGCCGGGTGGCCGCCAGCAGCATCTCGCTGAAGACCACCGTCTCCGGGTCCTGCGCGCCGTACCCGGTCAGGGCCTGGAGGGCGCGCTCCAGCCCGGTGGGGCCGTCCGGCGCCTCGGCGAGCAGCCCGACGACGCCGCTGATCTCGCGCCGCGCGCAGTCGAGGGCCGCCTCGATCAGCAGGTCGTCGATCGAGGCGAAGTGATAGTGCACCAGCCCCGGGCGCAGCGCGGCCCGTTCGGCGACCTTGCGGGTGGTGACACCGCCCCAGCCGTGCTCGGCGATGAGCTGGGCCGCGGCGTCCAGCAGCCGGGCCCGGGTCTCGCGGCCGCGCTCCGCGGAGGTGGGGGTCATGTCCGTCGCTCTCCCGTCGTCCGGGGTGCCGACTCGGCAAGGGGCACCGGCGCGCCCGGGGGCCGCTCACCCCGGGCGACCGCCCTGGGCAGTCGCCTTGGGCGTCCGTCCAATTGTCACGCCGCGTGACCACCCCGGTCAACCCCGTGACGGAAAAAGAGCGCTCGGCCCGGTCGTTGCCTCCCGATCATCCGATCGTTGGCACATGTACGTATCTGTTCACCGCATCGGAAGAGGAACCCGGAACCCATGCGCCAGCGCACTGTCCACACCCTGTGGGGGACCGCGGCACTCGCCCTCGGCTCGCTCGCCGCCTTACTGACCACGACGGGCACGGCCGCCGCGGCGACCACCCCGGCCGCCACCACGCCCACCGCCGCGACCGCCGCCCCGGCCGCGGCCGGACAGGACCGCGAGGGCCCCGCCCCCTTCGAGTACGCCACCGACGGAAAAGAGATCAAGCTCTGCACCCGGGGCACCCTCTTCCACGGCCTGGCCAACCTCGGCTGCCGGCCGCCGCACCACCTCGACCGGGACACCACCTGGCGCGAGCTGCGGGAGCAGGAGAGCGCCGTGGCGCCCATGCTGTGCGGTCCCTCCGTGATGAACCGCACCGTGGACAGCACCGAGGTCGCCCTCCTCGGCGCCGGGGCCGCCCTCCAGTGCAGCCCCGTCCCCGCCACCTGGCGCCCCTGACCCGGCGCGCCCCCTCGGCGCGCGGCACACCGCGGGTCCCGGCCGACGGCCGGGGCCCGCACCGCTGTTCCCTGTCCGCGTCCCGGCCGGAGGGCCCGAGCCCCCAGGGACCGAGCCCCCCCCGGCCACGCCGAAGAGGGCCCCTACCCGTGCCCGAGCCGGAAGCCGACCCCCCGCACCGTCACGACCCACGACTTCGCGCCCAGCTTGCCGCGCAGGCTGCTGACGTGCGTGTCGACCGTACGGCCGCCGCCCGTCCCGCCGTCCTCCCACACCCGGGCCATCACCTGGGCCCGCGGAATCACCGTTTCCGGGTGGGACGCCAACAGATACAGCAGGTCGAACTCCTTGCGCGTGAGGTCGATCCGGCGGTCGCCCAGGCGCACCTCGCGCCGGCCGGGGTCGATGCGCAGCGGCCCCTGGGCCACCGGCCGCCCCGGATGCGCCCGCCC
>NZ_JBPQTV010000235.1:0-10182 GCF_051386515.1 Streptomyces sp. URMC 123
CGCCTCCTGGCGGGCGAGGTCGGCGTCGAGCTCGGCCAGCACCTCGGGGAGGGTGCGGCCGGCGTCGTCGGCCAGCACGTCCCGTACCTCGTCGAGGCTCAGCCCCAGCTCGGTCAGCCGGCGCAGCCGCACGAGCTCGACGACGTCCCGCAGCCCGTACTCCCGATAGCCGTTGGCGCGACGTTCGGGCTCGGGCAGCAGGCCCAGATGGTGGTAGTGGCGTACGGCCCTGGTGGTGACGCCGCCGAGCGCGGCGAGCTCTCCGATCCGCATGGGGGCCATGAGAGAGGTTGACGTCGCGGCAAGGTCAACCCGGTGGGCGGCGGGTGCGGAGGGGGCGGTACCTGCGGGTAGCATGGGGATCACGGCAGACGAGCCGAGCGGGCGGTCGCGTCAGGACCCTGTGGTCCTGCCGAGGAACGTCCGGGCTCCACAGGGCAGGGTGGTGGGTAACGCCCACCCGGGGTGACCCGCGGGACAGTGCCACAGAAAGCAAACCGCCGGGCGTCGCGAGACGTCAGGTAAGGGTGAAACGGTGGTGTAAGAGACCACCAGCGTCCGAGGTGACTCGGACGGCTCGGTAAACCCCACCCGGAGCAAGGTCAAGAGGGGCCGTCCCCGGACGGCCCTGCGCGGACGATCGAGGGCTGCCCGCCCGAGTCCGCGGGTAGACCGCACGAGGCCGGCGGCAACGCCGGCCCTAGATGGATGACCGCCTCCCCGAGGGCCGCGAGGCCCCCGGGAGACAGAACCCGGCGTACAGCTCGACTCGTCTGCCTCACCCGCCCCTGACCTGCGGAAACGCGGTCGGGGGCGGCTTGGTTTCGGCCCCTGGGGAGTATCGGCCGAAACGCTCGGACTTTCCGCCTGCGCCGGCCAGCCGATGAGGGTCTGTTGTGTTTCTCGGCTGTATCGCTACGGTGCGTCCCCTCACCGGTGGCTTGCCGGTGTGCGGGAGAGGAGATGCTTCGTGGCTCGCAGGTTGTGGATGATCGGCACGAACTCCGGAAACAACGGCTGTCCCACGCTGTACGAAGACCTCGACACGGGAGACATCCTCGTGCAGGGCGACGAGGTCACCGATCCCGAGGACATCGCTCAGCTCAAGAACGTCAAGGCTGGGGAAGGCGTCGTCACCGTGCCGCGGGAGTTGCTCGTGAACTTCGGCCCCAAGGGGATGGAGCACGTGCCGGTGCTGATCGGCTTCGACGAGTTCGACGGCATGTTCGAGACGTTTGAGCATGCGGCGTGGCGTCTGGAAACCCGGCGCGCCTATCAGTCGGATGTCGAGACGGACACGTACCAGCGGTTCGCTCGTGGCGAAGATGCCGGCTACGACCTCAACGACCCTTGGTGCGTCTCTCGCCGCCGACAGACAGCCCTCGGGAAGCGCTTCGAGCGCGTCAGGATCGTGGATGATCCAGCCACTACGGGCCAGCTCTACCTCCTCGACGGGGCCCGCCGGAATGCTGCCGTGGGGGAGGACATCCGTAACCTCCGGCGCACTGACGCCGAGCGCCTCGGGCTGCCCGCCGAGGATTTCTGGATCTTCGACTCGCGCGTGGTCGCACTACTGCACTTCGACGACGCGGACCGCATGACCGGAGTCGAACTGATCACCGACCCTGTGAAGGTCGTCCGCTACTGCCAAGTGCGGGACGCGGCTTGGCACCACGCCATCCCTCATGAACAGTTCTCCGCTCGGGTAGCTTCCGGTGGGTGACGACCGACTTCCAGCAGGGACGGGTGGCTCTCGGTGCGCGGCTGCGCGAACTGCGCACCGAGGCGCGGCTCACCGTCCGCCAACTGGCCGAAAGGTGCGGCTGGGCGCATTCGAAGGTGTCGAAGCTGGAGAACGGCCGGCAAACGGTCACGCACGACGACCTGGAGACCTGGGCACGGGAGACGGGAAGGCCCGAGGCCGGTGAGGAGTTAAAGGCCCGCCTGCGCGGCTTGGAGACCCATCAGCGCAGCTGGCGCCGGCAGTTGGCCGCTGGTCACCGGCCGGTACAGGAAGCGCTGACCGTCGAATATCAGCGATCGTCGACCATGCGCGCCTGGGAAGCCGCGATGCTGGTGGGCATCCTCCAAACCGCCGAGTATGCTCGCCATGTCTTCACGAGGTACGCCGAGCTTCATCAATCGGTCAGAGACGTGGACGAGGCAGTACGCGCGCGCATGAGGCGACAGGAAACGCTGTACGCGCCGGGCAAGCGGTACGACATCGTCATGGGCGAGGCGGCGCTGTACGCGCGCGTTTGCCCCGCGGACGTTCTCGCCGGACAACTCGACCGTCTCATGGGCGTCGCCACCGGCCTCGACACGGTCTCTCTGGGCATCGTGCCCTTCACGGCCTCCTTGGGCATCCCGCCGGCCAACGGCTTCTGGATTTACGACGAGCGCTTGGTCATCGTTGAGGACTGGCACGCCGAACTATGGCTGGACGATGCCGAGAACATCGCTCTGTACCTCCGCGTCTGGGACATTCTGCGCCAGTCCGCGGTCTATGGGCGTCCCGCTCACCGGCTGATCGCACGAGCGCGAGCGGCCCTGGACCTCACGTAAGCACCACCGCGAAACCCTCCGACGGCCGTGAGAAACATCGAGAAACACCACGGAACGTAAGAAACAATCCCACCTACGGTCCTGCTCATGAGGAGCACGGCCACGTCGGTCCACGAGAACGCGGAGAGCAAAGACCCGACCGCCACGGGACGAGAAGGCGGCCACGTCGATGTTCCGGGCCTTGCGCAGGTGATCGATACCGCGCTCGCGGCCGCTGGGCTCCGCCCCTCGCGCGAAGAGTTGGCCGACCTGGAGCACCGGCTGCGCCATCACATCGCCGCCATGTGCCCCGTCGTACAGGCCGTGGTGGATCGCCTGAACCGCGGTGGCCCCCACTGGTACTTGGCTCAGGCCACCCTCGACACGGCCCGATGGGCTCTGTCGGAGGGGCGGGGCGACGACCTCATGTCGGCGCAGTGTCGTGTGACCCGCCTCGCCAGGTCCTGCCGGGCGTTGCTCAACGGTTGGCAGCGATGGTCATGAGGGGGCACCGCACCCTGCTTGATGGCACCGCCATGGCCGGTACCGACGCCCAGCCGCCGAGGCGGTGCACCACCGCACAGTCCTATCCGTCTCCGAATGGAAAGGCACGCGATGTTCACCTACTCCAACCGATTCCCCACCGGGACACCGCTCCCCCAGGGGCACCCGACCTCCGTACCGTGGGCGCTGCGCCGCGTCGCCCCGTACCCACCGGTTCAGGCGCACCAGTACGCCCGCGTCGAGCTGGATGCCGAAACGCAGATTGCCCGCTACCTGGCGGCCGACGGCACGGTGGTCATGGCTCCGGGGCACGGGACGTCGTCGGGCACCAATCCGCCCACCGGGACCACCGGGCAGGGTGACCGGCAGGGCGATGCGCCCGACAGCGACCAGGGGAACGACACCGACCAGTGACGGACTCTCGCCCGGTCGCGGTGGTGACCAACCTGGACGATCCGACCGCGGACCTAGTGATCGCCGAGCTGCACGACCGGGGTGTCCCGGTCGTGCGGTTCGACTCCGGTGACTTCCCCGCCACCTTGTCGTGCTCCGCTGTCATCGGCGGTGAAGCGACGCGGTGGCGCGGAAGCGTGCAGACCCCGACCCGCACCGTCCACCTCGGCGCCGTCCGGTCCCTGTACTACCGGCGCCCCTCCGGGTTCGCCTTCCCGCACCTGGACCCCCAGGACGCACGGTTCGCCGCCGCCCAGGCCCGTTACGGGCTCGGTGGCGTCCTCGTGTCGCTCCCCGATTGCCTGTACGTCAACCACCCCAACCGCATCGGCGACGCCGAGTACAAACCCGCCGGTCTCGCCGCCGCAGCAGCATGCGGCTTCACCGTTCCGCCCACGCTGATCACCAACCGGCCCGACGACGCCTGCACCTTCATCAAGCGACACGGGCCCGTCATCTTCAAGCCCATCGCCGTGCCGCTCTACCTCGTCGACGGCACAGCGCAGACCGTGCCCGTCACCGTGGTCGAGGCCGACGAGATCGACGACTCGGTCACCGGCACCATGCACCTCTTCCAGGCGCAGGTGGACAAGATCGCCGACGTGCGCGTGACCGTGATCGGGGATCGCGTCTTCGCGGTGCGCATCGAGTCGGGACTGCTCGACTGGCGCACCGACTACAGCACCCACACCTACACCCCTCTCCCGCCACCGCCGGACGTCGAACGCGCGCTCTTCGCCTACCTCCGCCACTTCGGGCTCGTCTTCGGCGCCTTCGACTTCGCCCTCACCCCCTGCGGTGAGTGGACGTTCATCGAGTGCAACCCCTCCGGGCAATGGGCATGGATGGAGCTTCCCACGGGCCTGCCCATGACCGCGGCCCTGGCTGATCTCCTGGAACGAGGCACCCATGACCGCCGAACCTGACACCGACGCCATCGCCGCCGACCTGCGGCACCAACTCGTCGCGCGCCTCACCGAGGGCGGCTGGCTACGCTCCCCGCAATGGCACGCCGCCGTTGAAACCGTCCCTCGCCACGAGTTCGTGCGTCGCTTCTACCGGGAAACCGACGCCCCCGGGCTGACCACCTGGGCGCCGGTCACCCCTGAACTCTCCGGCGTCAAGGAATGGCTTCAGCAGGCGTACGCCGACGAAACCCTCATCACACAGTTCGACCGGCAAGAGATCGACTGGAGCGACCCGCAGCCGATCCGCGGCGCGCACCCGACGTCGTCCTCGACACTGCCGGCACTGGTCGTCCGCATGCTGGAAGAACTCCAGGTCCACGACGGCATGAACGTGATGGAGATCGGCACCGGAACGGGCTACTCGACCGCCCTCCTGTGCCACCGCCTCGGCGCCCAACAGGTCACCTCCATCGAAACCGACCCCGACGTCGCCGCCCGCGCCCGCGACGCGCTGCGCCGCTGCGGATACACCCCACGCCTCCTCGTCGGAGACGGTCTCGCCGGAGACCCCGACGGCGCCCCCTATGACCGGACCATCGCCACCTGCGGCGTCCGCCACATCCCCCACGCGTGGGTGCGGCAGACCCGCCCCGGCGGGCTCATCCTCGCCACCCTCCGCGGCTGGATGCGCTCCCTCGGCCTCGTCCGCCTCACCATCGACCACGACGACCGCGCCGAGGGCCGCTTCATCGCAGGCGACCCGAGCTTCATGATCGCCCGCCAGCAGGACGCCCCCGAAAACCTCGGCATGATCCCCTCGCCGGACCAGGGCACCACGCGCAGCACCCCACACGGGCCCGACACACTCACCGATCCCGGCACAGGGTTCATCGCACAGCTCGCCATGCCCAGCGCCCGCTTCTTCTCCATGCCGGCCGACGACGGCACCCCGTGCACGTATGTGCTGAACGTTGCGGACGAGTCGTTCGCCGTCCTCACGCCCAAGGCCACCGACGAGTGGAGCGTCCGCCAAGGTGGCCTTGTGAGGTTGTGGGACGCGTTCGAGGCCGCACTCGCCCGCTGGCACGCCGCCGGCACTCCTGAGGTCACCGACTTCGGCGTCACGGTCACGCCGCAGATCCAATCCCTCTGGATGGGCGCACCCAACGGCCCGAGCTGGCGTTTGCCCACATAGGCAAGCCGACATGGTTGCCCACGGGATTGTGGCTGCGCGCCGCCTACAGCGACCCCTATCTGACGGAAGCGGCCCGCGAAAGCTCGCCGAAGCCGGGCACCGGCCCCATGTGGCCACCGTGGACGCGCCCAGCGCCCAGCGACATGCCCGGAACCTATGACCGCGTTTCATGGGCGTCCGCCACGGCAACGACTACCCGCCCCGCCTCATGACCCGCTACCCGATGAGCACCGGGGCCCATGGCTGCGGCCGTCAGGAGACGCGAAGCGGCTCTCCGAGGGGGTCATACCAGTTGAGGCTGTGGGACACCGTTTCGGTCCCCTCCGGAGTGATGGGAATGAACTTACCCAGACCGTCACTCGTGTCGACCGAACCGCCGTTCGGGACAGTGCACTCCACCTTGTCGCCCTTCACCTGACAGGTGCCCACCTTGACCCCGTCGCTCACCAGATCGAGCGGTGACGCGTTGGCGGCTCGGAACGTCGTGCCGGCCTGCGGTTGGTCCGGGAGACGCCCCGCGGCGGCCGCGGAGGCGTTGCCCTGGGAGAAGAGCAGTACTGCTGTGCAGGCCGCTGCCGTGAATGCCGTGAACACCCCCCGGCGCCGCGACGCTGTCATTTTCACGCGCATGATTTTCCCCCTTCGCGGACCGACTTCCCTTTCGCAGAGCTATGCCAGGAAAGCGGCCTTTAGCACGTTACGAAGAGACGCATGCGCGTGATTAGCCCGGACGGGTAGCGCCTCGCTGGTGCGTTCCCCTTCGTGGTGCCCAATGGCACTGCCAAGCTGTGACCGCTCAGGTAAGGCCCCCCGGTGCCGCAGAGCGCGCCGGGGCCCATGGCCGCGGCCGTCAGGCGGGGGTCGGACATCGGAGCGGACAGGCCGACGGCCTGCCCGCGTCCCGCGACGTCCTACCAGCCCTGGTCCGCTATCGGCTCCAGGCGCGGTCTTCCCATACGGGTCCTCGTAGTTCGGCAAACCCACGCTGCTGAACACGCGGAATCCCGCCGGTGCCACCGGCTGATGGAAGCCGCCCGCCAGTCGCGCTCCGCTTCCGCCACCTCCGCGCGCGGGACCACTACGCCGCCACGGCGTCCGTCGCGTCAGTCGTCCCCGGTCACCTTCTCCATCAGGCCCGTGTACGCGAACTGCAGCGCGTCCGCTCCCGCCACGGAGGCAAGGACCGCCGTGACCGTGCCGGTCGCCCGGGGCCACAGGCAGCGGCTCGCGGTCAGCGCGGTGCCCACCCACAGGCTCATGCAGAACGGGCAGGTCATCAGCTCCCCGACCGTGTGCCGGTGGCCGCCGCGCGAGCGCTCGCTGACCTCCGCCGGGCCCTGCGCGCCCTCGTACGTGGTGAAGGGCGCCCGCAGCGGGCGGGTGACCGCGGCCTTGGTCAGCAGGCGGCTGAGCCGGAACGTGGCGACCGCCGTCAGGGCGATGTCCCGGGCGTCGTGCCGCTCCGGCAGCCGGCGGCCCGAGCGCCGGATCAGGGCCGCCCAGCCCCCGGCGTAGGCGGCGTACGCGGCCATCGCCGCCGCGTAACCGCCCAGCGGCCGACCCTCCGTCGCCGCCTCCGCGTCGGCCCCACCGGCCGCCGAGCCGGTCTCCGCCCCCGCTCCCGCGTCCGTCTCCGCCGCTTCTCCGCTCGTCGTCCCCACCGGCACCCCTCTCGCCCTCGTCCCACCCTCATCTCGTCGCGGAGGCAGGTTCCCCCGTCACAGCCCGTTATGCAGCCGGCGCGGTCCGGTTCCGCCCGCCGGCCGGCCGACGGGCGGGTTCGGCCACGGATGGAGCAAGCCCCGGACTCCGCCGTTCCCCCGGCGCCTTCCTGGGTACCCGGCCGCGCATCCCCATCGAGGAGGACCGGATGGCGTTCAATCCGCTGGAGCAGCGCGGCATCCCGCTGGACCGCCAGGTCAGGAACTGGCGTGAGCTCGACGTCGAGCCGATCGACCCGGACCGCTGCGATCCGTACACCCGCTGCCGGATCATCACCATGAACGGCATCGAGGTCGAAGCGATCCTCTTCAGCCACCAGCTGGCCAGAAACACCGTCGATCCCGACGTCAAGCGGCAGCTGGCGCAGACCCGCTACATCGAGGCCCAGCAGCAGAAGGTGGTCAACTGGCTGTTGCCCGGCGTGTCCTCGATTCTGGAGACCACGATCGCGTACGAGCAGGTCGCGGTCGACCTCACCGCCTGGGTGGCCCGGATGGAGCCGGACCCGTACCTCAAGCAGGCCTACCAGTTCGGCGTGCTGGAGGACTTCGACCACCTGTACCGGTACGCCAACCTGTACGAGATGATCGAGCACCGCAAGGCCGAGTCGATCGTCGACAACCTCACCGAGGTCATTCCGGGGCGCCCGACGAAGTACCACCACCGGCACCCGTACGACAACGTCCGCGACCCCTACGACCGCACCACCACGAACCCGCTCTCCAAGCTGCACGCGCTGACGGTCATGTCGGCCGAGCAGCAGACGATGAACTTCTACATGAACACCGGGCCCACCTGTATGGAGCCCATCGCGCGCCAGCTCTACCAGGAGATCGGGCTCATCGAGGAGGAGCACGTCACCCACTACGAGTCGCTCGTCGACCCCGGCGAGACCTGGTGGGAGCAGCTCGTCAACCACGAGTACAACGAGTGCTACCTGTACTACTCCTTCATGGAGCAGGAGAGCGACCCCAAGGTCAAGGCCGTCTGGGAGCTGCACCTGAACATGGAGCTCGAACACCTCCACCTCGCCTGCGACCTGATGCGCCGCCACGACGGCCGCGACCCCGCCTCCGTGCTGGCCCCGGAGCTGCCGAACGTCCTGACGTTCGAGCCGAACAAGGCGTACGTGCGCGAGCTGCTCGACACTCAGCTGGACCTCACCACCCTGGGCGCCGGCTACGTACGGGAGGCGCACGAGCGCTTCGAGCAGATGCAGGCGCGGCTCAACGGCGGGGAGGAGCCGCCCAGCGAGCGCGTCATGGCCCGGCACGGCGAGGTGTTCGGGCGCGAGTACCGCCTGGAGACGGAGGGCCCGCACCCCGACCCCGCCCTGCGCGAGAAGACCGGCGGGAAGAACGGCGGAAAGACCGGCGGGAAGACCCGCGAGAAGTAGGAGGCGACGACGTGTCCCGGATCGAAACGCCCCAGGCCGGCGACGACACGGCCACGGACGACGACGTCGTGGCCCTGCTCATGCGGCAGCACGGCGACATCCGCAACCTCTTCGACGAGGTCGAGCTCGCCACCGGTGACGCCCGGCGGGACGCCTTTCGCAGGCTCGTCCGCCTCCTGGCGGTCCACGAGACCGCGGAGGAGGAAGTGGTCCACCCCTTCGCCCGCCGCCGCGTCCCCGGCGGCGACGAGGTCGTCGACGACCGGCTCGCCGAGGAGCGGGCCGCCAAGGAGACGCTCGCCGCGCTCGACGGCATGGCCACCGACGACCCCGACTTCCTGCCCCGCCTGCGAAAGCTCCGCGCGGACGTCCAGGAGCACGCGCGGGCGGAGGAGCGGTACGAGTTCATCCACATCCGCCGCGGCGCCGAGCCCGCCATGCTGGCCTCGCTGGCCAAGGGCGTCAAGGCGGCCGAGGCCATGGCGCCCACCCGCCCGCACCCCGGCGTGGAGTCCGCCACGGCCAATGTCGCCCTGGGCCCGGTCGCCGCGCTGATGGACCGCACCAGGGACGCGGTCCGCAGGGCCATGGGCAAGGACGGCTGAGCCGCCGGCCCGCGAAGGCGGCGGTTCCGGTTCCTCAGCCCGCCCGGTTCCTCAGTCCTCAGCCCGCCCCGTGGAGGCGGGCGCGCCGCGGAACGCCCAGCCGGACCCGGCGGACGCCCGGGGAGAAGTGCGCGACCGGGTCGCCCACGGGGGCCGCCAGCCCCGCGTGGGCGGTCAGGTCCTCCCGGAGGTCGAGCACGGTCGCGCGCGCCAGGGGCCAGGGCTCGTGCTCGACCGGGGTTGCCAGGATCACCCCGGCCCGCCGGGTGAAGCACCGCCAGCGGGAGGTCAGCCACACGTCCCGCTCCGTCGCCGCCTCGACCGGGGCGCTGACCTCCACCGCCAGGCGGTACGCGGGGCCGCGCCCGCCACCCCCGCCGCGCCGCTCACCCGCGTAGCGCACCACCCGCCCCTCCCGTCCCACGCGCAGCCTCGCCACGTGGTACGGCACACCGATGGCACGGGCCGCGAGCAGCAGCGGATTGCCGACCTCGATGGACAGGAACCAGATGCCGTCCTCGCCGCCGGGCAGGCGGACGTAGGTGCGCAGATTGGCCTCGGGGAACTCGCGGTTCGGGAGCGGCACCGCCCCGGCGAGCTTCACCGACGCCATCACGAAGGGCGTGAAGCCCACCCACGCGGCGCCGTCGAGGACATCCGCCGTGAGGCCGTCCGGCAGCAGCGCCTGGACCTGGTCCGGGGGGTACGGCCAGTGGACGAACGACTGCTCCAGCCACCCGGCGGTCAGCAGGGGCGCCCGCACTCTCTGCTCGGCCGAGAACGAGGTCATGCCAGCACCTGCCCGCGTACGGCGTCCCATCGCCCCGAAGGGGGTGTATGTGTGATTTTATGCCC
>NZ_JBPQTV010000236.1:0-10101 GCF_051386515.1 Streptomyces sp. URMC 123
GCGCCGGCCGGCGGGACCTCGTACCGGCCGGCGGGGGCCGGGGGTCAGAGCCGCGCGCGAATCAGGTCCTCCAGGGACCCCTCCGGCACGTCGCCCTGCGGGGTGAGCCGGTCGACCACCACCGGCAACGTCTGGGCGAGCCGGTCCGCCGCGGACTCGGGCGAGATCCCGGCCTCCTGCGCCACGTGGTCGAGCGCCTGGTACGGCAGCGCCTGCGCCACCTCGGGCCCGCTGACCGCCTCGTTCCCGCCGGTGCCCACCCAGGAGCGCACCCGCTCCTCGAGGCCGCCCTCGGAGAGCTGTTGGATCAGACCGCTCAGCGGATTGCCGGTCCCCCCGCCGCCGGCGCTGCCGAGCGTGGCGATCAGCGAGGCGACGAGCCCGCCCCCGCCCTTCCCGCCACCGATCAGGCCATCGAGCAGACTTCCCAGATCCTGTGTCGCCATGACCGTCCTTCCCTGCGTCCGGTACCGATGAATCTACCCATATCGGTCACGGCTGCCACCCCGGCCGCCCTCCGGACATGAGACGCCATCGTCACTGCGCGGCAACGTGCCCGTAGAGCTCAGCGGGCGCGTCCGTGTCCGTGGTCGCGATGGTGGGGCTGCTGTCGTGGCTGGGCGGCCGGCTGTACCACGGCCCTGGCGGTCGGCCGGGCGGCCGTGGCGGAGGCGGCGTTGGCAGCCGCCGCGATCCGGATGCGCATCCCGTTCTCCTGGCTCTGATGCCGGAGGACAGGGGCGTGCCGGCCAGGGCTCGGGACGACCTCCCAGTCGCCGCGGTCGAGCTCGATCAGGCCGGTGACATGACCTTGGGCGTGGAGGGCGTGGGCGTTGGTACGGCTGACAGAATGAGCGGACGCACCACCCTGGGGGTAGAGAGCGTGAATCAGGGGTTCAGGGGCCATGCGCCCACCGTACGAATCGCGGCCGGCATCGAACTCCAGACGGAGCTCCTGCCACCGCAGGGCGTTCTGCTCGAGGGAGGTCCGCAAGGGCACCTCGACGGACAGCACGATGCGCTGCCCGTATCCCTCACGCGCGAGATCCCCCAGGAGCGCCTCGGTCTTGGGCAGATTCTTCATGGTGCCGTCATAGATGAGGTTGTGACCTTGTCCGCGGGCCCAAACCTCGAACTGATCCTGGAGGTAGGCGCTTTCCCGGTGCACGAGGGCGGCGAGCTCGGCGGGCGCCAGCTGGCGGCCTCCGGGAAGTCGACGCGCTTCTGCCGATAGGGTCGGGGCTCCGCCGTGCCGAATGATCGCCTCTTTGAACTCGTCCGGGTCGAGGCGAACGTATGTGGATGGGTCGACACCGTGGGCCTCAGCAAGGGCTTGGCCGAGCTCGGTGGCATCCCCTTGACGATTCTCCAGCAGCCGGAGCGAAGTTCCTTTCCCCGCGCCGGGCGGCCCGGAGGTGAGGAGAACCGCGCGGCCGTCACGGGGAAGCCCTGCGGCCTTGGCTATGGCTTCGTCCATGACCGCACGGTGCAGCCGCATGCGCTCCGGCGACCACACGCCGCCCTGGAAGTGCTGGGCAAAGGTGTCGCGGGGGCCGGCAGAGAGGTCGCCGGTGGACATCCTTGCCTGTAGGTGGCGATAGAGCTCGCGGTAGTCCTCACGTAGCACATTCACCCTGCTGACCGACCCCTCCGGTGAAGATCGTCTTGAGGCGATCAGAGTATCTGGCCGCGTCGGCGCCAGATCTCTTGGTAGTCGTCCTCGGTGATCTGGTGGAGCAGCACGGCACCGGAGATCACCTCCGCCGTGTTGTCCTGGTGGTCGGGCAGAGTGTGCGCAAGGTCCCATTCACGCTCTTCGAGCGGCCACGCGGCCACGGTGGCCAGCATCTCCTCACGGGCAATTCGGCCTGCCGCATAGTCCTTGAAGTACGCACGCAGCGACGGTGTCGCCATGGAAGTCCTTTCGGTCGGTCGGCCGGGGCTCGGAGCGCCGTGGCCTGCGTGAATACGGTGAGCATACGGACATGCCGCCAGCCACCGCACCGAAGTCCCGCGGACGTACTCCTCGACCCGCGTGCCGCTCAGGCCCTGGGGGCTGAAACGGGTACCCGCCTCTGCCGCCGCCTGCTCCAGCGCCACCGCGCGGCACCGGGTTCGGACAGAGTCGGCGCGGCATGGCGGAACGTTTACCCGGCGCGGGGGAAGTGGGGTGGTGTCCAGCCGACGTAGCGGGCGCCCCACTTGGTCTCGATGAGGTCGGCGCTGACGATGTCGATGTAGCCGCGGCGGAGGATGTCGTTGGAGGCGATCTGCCCGTTGCCGAGGTAGACGGCGATGTGTCCGGCGCGGCTGCCGGTGTCCCAGTACATGAGCGCGCCTGGGGGCGGGTTGCGGTCGGTGTGCTGCATTTCTTTGGGAACGACGCTGAAGTGGTCGATGGCGTAGGTGACGCCGGAGAAGTTCCAGCCGTAGACGATGGAGGTGTAGGCCAGGCAGCGGTTGTACCAGCCGGCGCTGGAGTTGGCGCCGGCGTTGGCCTTGGCCCATGCGATGGCCTGTTCGACGGTGCGGGGGTTGTTCAGGGTCCAGCTCTGCCGGCCGTCGGTGAAGCGGGACGATCCGCCGCCGCTGCCGGCCGCCGTCCACTCCGCGGCCTGTTTCATGATGGCGGCGATGTAGCCGGTGGTTTCCTTGAACGGCGGTATGCCCTGGTAGCGGGCGACGTGGCCCCAGCCGGCGTTGTAGCCGGCGAGCGCAAGAGGAATCGTTCCTCCTGAGTAGCCGGAGCGCTCGGCGTCCTTGACGAGCTGACACATCAGGCGGGCCTGGGCCATGATCGAGTCGCCCGCGTCCCAGACGCTGACGCGGCCGTTGCCGTCGTCGTCCTGGCCGTAGGTCGCGAACGTCGAGGGGATGAACTGGGCGATCCCCTGGGCCCGGACGCCGCCTGCCAGGGGAGGGCCTTGGGCGGTGTCGTTGAAGTTGCTCTCCGCCGAGAGCTGGGCGGCGATCAGGGCGGGGCTCACCTGCGGGCAGGTGGCGCCCGCCTTGAGTATCCAGGGCCGGAACCGGCCGCCCACCCCCTCCTTGAGCCCTCCGCCCGCGCCGGCCAAGCCCTGCCCGGCGCTGCCGCGCCGGCCGTCCTCGGAGGCGAACACCACGCCGGCTATCAGGGACAGCATCAGCACCGGTGCGCAGGCCACGGCGATGGCCGCGGTGATCGGTTTGGTCATTCTCGTGTCCCCCCGCGTGCCTCTTCGATGCGCCGGCGGTGCGCGTCCCGCCCGGCCTGCCACGCCACGAGCCACTGGTCGGTGGTGACCTGATAGGCGGGCGCCCAGCGATCCGGCGCGCGCACGCGGTACACGCCCGCTTCCACACGGCTGACCATCTGGGCCGACATGCCGATCGCCTCGGCCACCTGGCGCTGCGTCCGTCCGGTGCGCTGCCGGAGCTGCTTCAGCGTCACCGGGCCCTGCGACGGCGCGAGTTCGTCGGCGCTCACGCGCAGCGCCTGGGCAAGGGAGAGGACCACGCGGGCGGTGGGGCTGCGCGCTCCGGACTCGGCCTTGCGGGCCGTCTCCGGGCTGATGCCGGCGAGCAGCGCCAGTTGCCCCAGACTCAGCCCGGCCCGCTGTCGGTGGTGCCGCATACGTTCGGGCCGGAAGGCCGTCATGCCGCCGCTGCGCGTCATTCCACCAACCTATATAAGTCTTACCAATAAGTAACTACTGTCAGTTGCCTATGTTAACCTACGGGTCAGCAAGATCCAGAGTTTCAGGGGGGAGTCGACGATGGATCACTCCTACCGCCCGCGGTTCGCAATCCTCGGCGCTCATGGCGGGGCGGGGGTGTCGGCCACGGCTTTGATGCTCGATCCGCAGCGGCAGGGGCGGGCCGTTGAGCTGCCGCCGGGGGCGTCGCTGCCAGCCGATCACGCCCCGGTGGTGGTGGCCCGCTCCACCGCGTACGGCATCCGGCAGGTCGCGCATCTGCTCGGCCACTGGCATCCCGACCTGGGCCGGCCCTGGCTCGTGGTCGTCCGTGATGCCCCGCTGCCGCTGCTGCCCGCGGTCTCCTGCCGGCTGCGGGCCCTCGGCTCCCGGGTCCTGGGCACCGTGCACGTGCCGTACCTGGCCGCCCTGCGCAGCGCCGAGAGCCCCGAGGAAGCGCTTCACCACCGCTCCGTCGCCAAGGCCGCCGCCGGCCTGCGGGCCGGCCTGCGCCTCACCGACTGACCAGACCCCAGGAGTTCCTTCATGTCGCACTTCATACACGCCGCGTCTGACATGGTCACGCTCGCGGATGGCAACTTCCCCAACCCCAAGCCGGAGGCGCCTCCGGGCATGGAGGAGGTCTTCGGCGGCTGGGTTGCCTGGGCGAAGTGGATCGCCGTGATGGCAGGCATCCTCGGCCTGATCGCCTGCGGCATCATGATGATGCTCGGCCGCCGCAACCGCTCCAACCTGGCCGCTGAGGGCGCCTCCGGCATCATCTGGGTCATCGCCGGTATCTCCGTCGCCTCGTTGGCCGGCGGCGCGGTCCCGATGTTCTTCGGCGCCTGAGCGGGGGCCGGGGGATGTCACTCGACCTCCAAGCCGCTGCCCATAAGCGGATGCGCCGGGGCCTGTTCACCCTGGCCGCCATCGTTGTGGTGCTGGCCGTCATCGTCGTGCTCCTGCTCGTTTTCGGCGGCGGCACGAAGAACGCCGGCCAGAGCCCGAGCGGCGCTGGGTCCGGGTCGGGGGCCGGGCAGCCCACCCCGGCCGCCGCCGCCACGCCCTCCGACGGTGCCTACGCCCAGCCGAAGGACTGGGTGAAGCTGCCGGAAGGGGCCGCCACGGCCAACGGCCTGCCGGTGAAGTTCCCCAAGACGGAAGCCGGCGCCGCGGCGATGATGGTCTCCGTCGTCCGGGCCAGCTGGCGCCTGGAGGCAGCCGACATCGAGAAGGCCGTCGTCACCTATTCGCTGCCGAAGGAAGCTGAATCCGCCAAGGCTGTTGCTCAGCGGGCAGCGGCGGAGAACCGGAAAGCGGCGGGCCTCCCGACCGAAGGAACGCTTCCGCAGGACGCGTCCTTCTCCCCCGTCCCCCTCGCGGTGAAGTGGCAGCGGCAGGACGACACACACGTGAAGGTGTGGGTCAACATCCGCTTGGTGACCAACCCCGGGACCGGCGCGGAGCCCAAAACTCGCCTCGTCGCCATCGCGGGGACGGCCGTCTGGGACGGAAGCGACTGGAAAGAAGCATTCGCGCCCCCCGGGAAGCTGCCGGAGCCCTTTGACCTTGGAGACGAAGGCTTCAACCGCGTCGGCTGGATAGCCATTCTGGAGGACGGCCGACGATGACTCTTTCCCGTCGGCTCCTTGTTTGCTTGGCCTCGCTGCTGGTTCTCGTCTCCCTTTCCGCCCCGGCCGCCACCGCGGCGCCCGCCGCCCCGGCAGTGGCCCGGCCTGCGGCCGTGGCGCCGGCGGCCCTCCCGGCCGGTTTCTGGGATTCGGTCTGCGGCGCATCGTGGGGTATGTCAGCTGCCTGCGCAACCGTGAAGGAAGTCAAGAAGAAGACGAAAGAGGCTTTCGTCGAAACCTTGGAAAGCACCACGGTGAAGCCCATCGCTCAGGCGTTGGCCGATTTCACCGCCACCACGCTGAGGGAAACACTGACGTGGTGGCTGACCATGAAGTCGGTGCAGATCAAGGATTCCGGCGTCACCACGGTGAAGGCTCCCGAGTGTCAAAAACCTGAGAAGGCGACAGACGGAGAGCAGGAACAGGACCCGCGGTGCAAGGGCAGTGCGGGCGCCTCCTTCAACTCGGTGTCGCTGCAGGCGATCATGTTCGGCATCGGGGTCATGATCGCCACACTGCTGACGATCATTCAGGGCATTCGGACCGCGATCCGCCGCAAGGGCACCCCTCTGTTGGAGGCGGTGCAGGGCCTGATGGTGGCCGTGCTGGTGTCCGCGATCGGCATCACCGTCATCGACGCGCTGCTGGTGGCCTCCGACACGCTGACCGAGGCGATCCTGGACGTGTCGTTCGGCGGTCGGCAGCACGCGCCCGATGTGATCGTGAAGGTGCTGCTGCCGGCGCTGGAGAACCCGATGGGGATGATCGTGATCGCCGCGATCGTGCTGCTCGTCGGCCTGTGCCAGGTCGTGCTGCTGTTCCTGCGTCAGGCCGCGGTCCCGATCCAGGGCCTGCTGCTGCCGATCGCCGCGGCGGGTCAGGTTGGTGGGTCCAGCACGCGGCAGTGGCTGCCGCGGCTCGCCACCGCGATCATGACCGTGATCGTCTACAAGCCGATGGCCGCTGTCATCCTCAGCGTCGGGTTCCTGGAGATGTCGAACGCCCCCACCATGGTCGACTGGACCCGCGGGGTGGTCACGCTCGTCTTGTCGGTCTTCGCGCTCAAGGCGCTCATCAGCATCTTCTCGCCGCTCGGCGTCGCCATGACCGGTGGCGGTTCCGGAGGTGCCGGCCTGTCGAGGCTGCTGGACGCCGCCGGTGACCTGATGGCCCGCAGGGGCAACGGAGGCGGTGACGGCGGCCCGTCCGCTCCCACCTCGGCCACCCAGCACGCCGAGTACATGGACCGGCAGAACAGCGGCAACGGCCCGGACACGCCCCCTGCGAGCAGCAACACGGCCGTGCAGCACGCCAACAGCACCGACACCACGTCGTCGCCGAACGGCGGCACGGGCGGCGGAGCGGGGCAGCCGGGAGCCCCGGGTGCGCCGGGCGCGGCCGGGACCGCCGGTGAGCAGGCCCCCGCGGGGGCTGCCGGCACGACCGGCGGTGCGACCGGTGGTGCGCAGACAGCCGGTACCGGTGCCTCGGTGGGCGGCGGTGCGACCGGAAGCGCCGCGGCCGGCGGGGGTGCCGCGGCCGCCGCGGGGCCGGTCGGCATCGCGATCGTGGCGGCGGAGGCCGCGCACCAGGGCATTCAGACGGCCGGGAACACCATGTCGGAGGGGAGCAAGCAGTGAGCACCGTATCGAGGCTCTACGGCGGCTGGCGGCGCTCGCGCACCCTGGGGATCGGGCATCTCAACGGCGCGCAGACCGCTGTGGTCGTGCTGGCGCTGATCGTGCCGATCATCGTGCTGAACGTCGGTGGCCTGGGGACGCTGCCGGTCACCGTTCCGGTGGCCTTGGTGGTCATGGTGCTGACCGTGTGGCAGCGCCATGGCACTCCGCTGCTGTCGTTCGTGGCGGCGCGGCTGCGGTGGCAGTGGGCCGCCTACCGCGGCGAGACCTCCTACCGGGGGCAGTTCCTGGCCTCTCCGCAAGCGCTCGACCTGCCCGGGATCGTGGCGCCCACCAAGCTGCTGCGGGTGCAGGACTCCACCGGCAGTGAGCCGGTGGGCCTGGTGTGGAACCAGCGCACGGGCCAGATGACTGCCTCCCTGCTGCTGTCGCCGGCCGGCTCCCTGCTTGCCCCGTCGGATGCGCAGAACGGCTCGGCGGCGGCCTGGGGCGAGACGCTGGCGCGGCTGGCGAACGAGGAGACGCTGCTGGGAGCATCCGTCACGATCCAGGTGCGGCCCTCCTCCGGGCAGGCGCTCACCGACCACGTCACCGAGCGGTTGGACCCGTCTGCCCCGGCGGCCGCCCGCCAGGCGGTGCGGGAGCTGGTGGCCCGGGCGCCGCGTGCCTCGGCCCAGCTGGCGGCCTGGCTGACTCTGACCACCGACCCCTACCGCTCCTCGGCGCAGCGGCCGCGCACTCCGGCGGAGGCGGCGGCCGAGACGCTGCGGGTGCTGGACGGGGTCGACCTGTCGGGGGCCGGCGCGGACATCGTGCGCCGGGCCACGGATGTGGACCTGCTGCGCCTGGTGCGCGGCGCGTACTCGCCGGCCGACATGGACGCCCCCCAGGAGCAGATCGCGGCGCTGACGTGGCATGAGGCCGGGCCGGTGGCCGCTGAGGACGACTGGACGGTCTACCGGCACGACGGGGCGCACTCGGTGTCGTGGGTGCTGCGGGAGGCTCCGCGCAAGCCCGTCCCCTACGACGTGCTGCTGAAGCTGCTGGCCCCGGGCAAGTTCACCCGCCGTATCACGCTCGCCTACCGGGTGCTGCCGACGGAGGAGGCGGCCGCGGTGGTCGAGCGCGAGGTGAACGCCTCCGACGCGCGGGCCGAATACCGGCGCCGCACCCAGCGCTCCACGACGCGGCGCGAGCGGGTCGACGCCGAGCACGCCGAGCGGTCGGCCACCGAGGAGGCGCTGGGCGCCGGGCTGGTGCAGTGGTCGCTGTACGTGACGACCACCGTCGAGAACGCCGAGGACCTGCCGGCGGCGATCCGCGAGGTGGACAAGGCCGCCAAGCTCTCCGGCGGCCTGCGGTTCCGCTACGCCTACGGCGGGCAGGCGGCGGCCTTCGCGGTCGGCCTGCCGGTCGGTGTCAATCCGCTGGCCTGAGTCGACAGAGGGGAGGGGGCGTCATGAGACGCAACAAGGCGGCCGCACAGTCCGCGCCGCGAAAAGCGGCCGGCGGCGAGCCGGAGCCGATGGCCCATCAGCTGAACCCGAAGGTGATCGCCGGGCGCCGGGGCTGGCCGGGCGCCGGCCGCGGCCGCGCGGCCAACCTCGACCGCGGCTCCGTCTACATCGGCACCACCGCGCAGGTCGGCGGCCTGTACCCGTTCGTGCTCGGTGCCGGCCTGCCCCCGGAGGGGGTGCCGATCGGCCCCGACATGCTCACCCACGAGCTGGTCTGTTTCGACCCGGGCGGCTGGGTGGGCAAGCTGACGCAGAACCCGGGTGTGTGGGTGATGGCCCAGCCCGGCGCGGGAAAGTCGGCGTTCACCAAACGCGTGGCCACCGTCTACAGCGCCTACGGCTACAAGTGCGTGGTCCCCGGCGATGTGAAGGGCGAGTACGCGCCGATCGTCCGCTCCCTGGGCGGGCAGGTCGTGCGCATCGGCCGCGGCCTGGACCGGCTCAACCCGCTCGACTCCGGCCCTCTGCGGCCGCTGCTGCCGACGCTGCCCGAATCCCGCCGGGAGCCGCTGCTGGCAGAGATCAACGGCCGCCGCGGCGAGCTCCTGCAAGCCCTTCTGGCCACCGAGGTGGGCCTGGGCCGGCGCCCGAACGCCACCGAGTCCAACGTGGTCACCCACGCCATCCGCGTGGTGTCGGAGAAACTGCTGGGAGAGGACCCGGTGGTGCCCGACGTCATCAAACTGCTGCGCGACGGCTCCGACGCACTGTGGTCGCGCCTGATGGTCTCCTCCGAGAACGAATACCGCTCCCACGTCCGCGAGGTGACCCTGGCGCTGGAGAACCTGTGCGACGGCCCCCTGTCGGGCCTGTTCGACGGGCCGACCACCACCCCAGTGGATTTGGAGGCCCCGGCGCTGAGCGTGGACCTGTCCGCGCTGCTGACGGCCGGGAACAACGTCGTGGCGGCCGGCCTGCTGGCCACCTGGGCGTACTCCTACAGCGCCATCGACTCCGCCCGCGCGCTGGGCATGATGAACCGGCCCCTGGTGCTGCCGCTGGACGAGATGTGGCGGGCGCTGCGGGCCGGCGCCGGGATGGTCGACGCCATGGACGCCATGACCCGCCTGAACCGCTCCAAGGGCGAGGTCACCATCTTCGTCACCCACAGCCTGCGCGACCCCGAAAGCCTGCCCACCCCCGAGGACCGGGCCAAGGCGTTGGGTCTGATGGACCGCTGCGACTCCCTCGTCCTGGGCGCCCTCTCCCACGGCGAGCTGGAGCGCGTCAGCGCGCAGCGGCCCCTGACCGACGCGGAGATGGCGATGGTGGCCTCCTGGTCGAGCCCCACCATCACCGGCGTGGACGGCACCACCCAGCAGCACCGCGGCCGCGGCAAATACCTGATCAAGATCGGCACACGGGCCGGCACGCCGGTCCGGCTGGAGCTGACCGACACCGAGAAAGAGCAGTTCGACACCGACAAGGCCATGCGACGGAGACACACGTGAGCACCAGCCGACCCACCACCAGCGGGGGCGGAGGCACCGCCGCACCGCTCGCCATCGTCGGGGTTGTCTTCGGCGGCGGGGCGCTGTTCGCCGGGGCCTGGCTGGGCGGCACCCTGGTGCGCACGCTGGTTCGAACACCCCCAGGCCGTCGCCCGCCTGCACGCCCTCTGGCTGGCCTGGCAGGA
>NZ_JBPQTV010000237.1:0-10006 GCF_051386515.1 Streptomyces sp. URMC 123
GGCCCGCGCCCGGGTCGACGCCATTCCCGGCCGGGTGACCTTCACCCCGTACCACGAGGTGCGCAGCGGGGTGTGGTGCCTCGCGCTCCAGACGCACGGCGCGCTGCCGCCGCCGCGCCGCGACATCGTCTTCATCCGGGGCAGCCTGCGCTGGCTGGCCGCCCGCTGGCCGGACGACGCGTGGTGGATGGCCGTCAACCCCGGCTCGCCCTGCGAGGCGTACTTCCCCGGGGGCGCCGCGTTCCGCGAGACCTGGCGGATGCACGGGGAGCGCGCGTGGGTCGAGCAGGGCGACACCCTCCGCACGCTGTGGACCGGGCCCCTGCACGGCCCGGTGGCCCACGGCCTCGCCTGCGGCGCGCTGCTCTGCGTGAGCAACGGCTCCCTCTGGAACAACCTCCAGTGGCACGGGACGGGGTACGACGACGAGAAGGAGCGCCTCAAGGAGTGGTGGGGGATCACCAGCCGTGAGGACTGGCTGGCCGCGATCGAGCCGCTGCTCGCCGGGCGGATGACCTCCCCGGTCTGGGAGTACGCCCTGGAGGTCCGGCGGGAGCTCGCCGGCGAGGGGGGCGCGCGGATCGGCCCCGTCCAGTGGCGCGACGCGGCGGAGCGGCGGCTGCGCGCGGAGGGCGCGGGGGACCACCGGGTGCGCCTCACCCACGAGGTGATCGGCCGGATCGTCCGCTACGAGGCCCGCTTCCGCGCGGACGGTCTCCTCGCGGAGGGCGACTCCGTACGGTCCGTGCTGGCCTGGGACTTCGGCCGCGCGTCCAAGATGGCCCGCTGGGGACTGGGCGCGCGCTACTGCGAGCCGTGGGAGACGGAGGCGGCGGTGGTCCGCGCGGGCGAGGCGGCCCGCGCGGTGTACGGGTCCTGGGCGGAGTTCTCCGCGGGATACGTGCTGGGGCGTGTGCTCCACTTCGATCAGGAGGAGTTCGGCGACTGGTACGAGTCGATGCTCATCGCCCACCAGGTCCTGATGTCCGACCCGGGCAGCCCCTGGCTGAACATCCCGTTCCGGTGAGATCCGATGAGACCGGTCGACTGTGAGGAGTGCGGATGAGTGCGCGGTGGTCGGAGTCCGAGTGGGCGGAGCGCAGCGCGGCGTTCCCCCTCGGCTCCCGCGTCGAGGGCGTGGTGGAGCACCATGCCTCGTTCGGCATGTTCGTGACGCTCGACGCGTGCCCGCGTGTGCGGGCGATCGTGGAGGCCATCGCGTACCTCCCCGAGGGCGTCCCGGTCGATCCGGCCGCGTGGCCCGTGCCCGGAAGCCCGATCAACGGGGTGGTCGTGGCCCACACGGCGCACAACCAGCAGATCAAACTGCGGGTTTCGCCGGCTCGACACGGTACAGCCTGACCACTCCAGGGCTCGACATCCTTCGACGGGGAAGTTGAACTCACCGCTCTGCCGTGAATTGTTCAGCTGCACAAAAACGTCGCGCTCTCTCCCCTGGGAGCCGGCTCGGCTGCAACTGGGCGGCCCGGCAAGGACGCCTGATCGCGAGAAAGCCCAGGCTCCAATCCCTTCACCTGCGCCGCGCCAACCGCCGTCGTCGCGTTCCGAAGGTCGGGACCGCACCAATCTGAAGCGAACACCCGAGTGTCACCTTTGGGCCACTGGCCAAAAATAACGCCTAGCAAACCGCCATGATCATGACTGTATGATCAACTCGAGCCAAGGGGCGCCTAGCTGTCGCGCACGGATCTCGAAGCGTACGAAATCCTCAGCAGCAGGACTGTTCAGTCCAGTCCGCGCTTCCCTTCCTCAGTTCACAAGAAGCAAGCAAGAGAATTGGGCAGTCTCGTGAAGAGGACAACCAAGCTCGGAGCCATCACCGTCTCCGCACTCTCGGCCGTCATCGCGATGCCGAACGTCAGCATGGCCGCCAACCCGGACACGCTGGTTCAGAATTCAACTCTTTGGGGCCAGATGAAGTGCCTGGAGATCAGTAACTCCAGCACGAGTAATGGTGCACGCGCGCAGATCTGGGATTGCAACGGCCAGGCCGGGGCCCTGTGGCGGTTCAACCGCAACTCCGACGGTAGTTACTACATCGTCAACAATAACAGTGGCAAGTGCCTGGAAATTGCCGATTCCCGCACCGACAACGGGGCGCCGGCCCAGCAGTGGAGTTGCGCGGGCATCGCCACACAGCGCTGGTTCTTCTCTGCTGGTCATATTTACAACGCGAACAGCAAGAAGGTCCTGGAGACCAACAACGGTAGCTCGGCGAACGGCGCCCGGGTGCAGCAGTGGCAGCTGTCCGACAACGACCCCCTGTACCAGCAGTGGAGCTACGGCACTGGCTGAGCCCACATGGCCGCACCCCGGCCATCCGAAGCCGATAGGCCATAGAAAAAGTAGAGCGGCTGGCTCCTTTGAGTCAGCCGCTCTTCCATGCTCAGTCCGACACAGGTGCAACTCACATACATTTCGACGTCTGAGGAATGTCCTTAACAGCGTCCTGGAGATCCACCAGGCCGTCCCCCGCACTGTACGAACCGTCGAGGAAGGTGACCTCAATGGCAGGGTTTCGACCATAGGTGGTAAGAGCACGCACGTTCTCTCGCTCATACCGCTTTTCGTCGAGGACCCAGTCGATGCCGTTCACGGTCATGCATTGATCGGTGGTGGGCATCAGAGGTGGGACACCGCAGCGGAGAACAACTGTTGGGCTCCCCCAAGCTGCGGTTCCATCGGCGTCCGTGGCCTGCCGAGCGTTCCCCATGAGGGTCGAGGGAAGCTTGGATGTCACCTGCTCGCAAGCCGGGTTGGCCCCGTCAGGCGCGGCTCGCACGTGTTGCCTGTCCGCACTTTGCCAGTAGAAAACCGCTCCTGCTGAAAGGGCGGCAGCGCACACAAGAGCCACTATGCCGTGTGACACGCGAACCCTCATTGCCGCTCCTCCCAAGCTTCCTGTCCGACAACTCTATCGTGGCCTGGCCGGTGCCTCCGAGGCTTCGAGCCCACCAAGCAGAGCAAACAACACGGGGCTGCCTAGCGGGAGGAGTGCCAGCTTCTCCTCCCACAGAGCATGCTTGACGTTGCCCGGCCGGAACAGGATTCGCGGTGGCTGCGGCATCTCTTGCGGCGAGGGCAACTCCTGCGGAGAGTTGGCCATGACACCGGGCCATGGCGTCCGCGTTCGGGAGAGCGCTCAGCCGCGCGTCGTCGTGCGGGTCGCTCCAAGTGAACTGGGCGCGTTCATCGATGCCGTGAAGGCCGGACGGCTCGACACGCTCAGCGAGGGGTGGGGCCGGGTGGGCGCTTGTCGCCAAGGGCCTCTTAAGGAGCCACCATGACCGCATCGCCGATATGGCAACAGTCCTCCTTCTGCGGGGAAGGGGCCAACTGCCTCGGCCTCGCCGCGGGGCCCGATGGGAGCGTCCGCGTTCGGGAGAGCGCTCAGCCGCGCGTCGTCGTGCGGGTCGCTCCAGGCGAACTGGGCGCGTTCATCAGTGCCGTGAAAGCCGGGCGGCTCGACGCGCTCGGGGAGCGCTAGGTCTGGTCAGGAGTGGGCTCGCGCGGATCGACGGCGCCAAGTACGCAAGGTCGTGACGCATGCGAGGGTCAGAATCACTGCTACGGCGAGGAAGCGGGTGACACTCCAAGTCGTACCTACCAGCGCTTCCTGCCTACCGGCCTCGACGGACAGTCGCATGGACGTCTCGCCAATGGCCACGGCTGGGATCAGAAGCTGGAAGGGCAGACGGTAGGGCCCAGTGCGCGCGAGGTGACCCGAAAGGCCGCAGAGCGGCCCCAGGATGAGTGCGAAGAAGCACCATACGAGGAGCATCGAGAGGAAACTTCCCCAGGCGAAAGTGGTAGTGTCCGGGTCGCTGAAATCCACGGACCGGAAGTCACCCTTGGCCGCCTTGGTTGAATAGTAGGCGAACACAGTTACTACCAGCGAAATAAACCCCATGATGGCGGCGCGCATCCTAGTGCCAGTCAGCAAGCCGGAAATGAAAGCCAACAGGGCGTATATCCAACCCGCTACCAGGGTGACGCTTGCTGCGTGGCTCACCTGCCCATTCATCGATTCAAGAACTGGGCCGGAAATTCCGACAGCTAAGCCAGTCGCAAGGGGAAGCGCGATGGCCAACAGCGGTGAGCGCACGTACATGACCTCGATGCTAAGGGCGGCGATGTGGGCCCGGATCTTACCCACTCCACCTGACGACCCGCCAGCGTGGGTTAATGTCGCTGGAGTGGTGCGGTGTGTTGCAGGGCATCTCAAAACCCTTGCAGATGCATTTGAGGGGCCCTTTCGAGGCGTCACTCAAGGAGTAATCACATTCATTACGCTAGACGCATCACGCTGAGCCAACCCACTACTGCGTAAGGCGACCCCCTCGAATATGCACCCCCCGAGGGCTCGACGAATCTATGCCATCCGTTGATCAAAGAGCAAGGAGGGCACGACAATTGGCCAGTTGACTACGCCAATGCCAGCAACAGGTAGTCCTGACCAGCAAATTGGCCATCCGACCACCCGCAGAAGGTGTGGCCATTTTTCGACGTCCCGGGCTGGAGCCATGCATTCCCCATGCGTGATTAATTGATCAACGCTGGCCAGCCATGAACTCGGCCGGTGAGAAGGAGGGGGGCGGTTCTTATGCGCGCATCCCTCGCGGAGGTGGCTGATGCCGTCGCTAGGGGCGCTGGAGCAGGCCACGCTCCAGGGCCACCACCACCGCGCGCGTGCGGTCGTTCACGTCGAGCTTCGCGAACAGGCGCAGCAAGTGCGTCTTGACCGTGGCCTCCGAGATGACGAGGCGTTTGCCGATCTCCGCGTTGGTCAGGCCGTCGGCCACCGCGCCGAGGACGTCCGTCTCGCGGGCGGTCAGCGGCTCCTGGGCCGGCCGCCGCATGCGGGCGATCAGCTTTTCGGCCACGCGGGGCGCGAGGACCGTCTCGCCGCGCGCCGCCGCGCGGATCGCGTCCGCGAGCTGTTCCCGCGTGGTGTCCTTGAGGAGGTAGCCGATCGCACCGGCCTCCACTCCGCGCTCGATGTCCTGGTCCGTGTCGTACGTCGTCAGGATCAGGACCCGCGTGCGCGGGTGGCGGGCGACGATCTCCGCGGTCGTGCCGACGCCGTCGAGCACCGGCATCCGCAGGTCGATGAGCGCGACATCCGGCTCGTACCGCTCGACGAGCTCGAGGGCCGCCCGGCCGTCGCCCGCCTCGCCGACGATCTCGATGCCGTCCTCGCCGGCGAGCAGGGCGACGACGCCCGCCCGCATCACCGTGTGGTCGTCCACGACGAGCACCCGGATCGGTCCGCCGGTCATGCCGCCCCCTCGCCTTCCTCGTGGCCGGGCGTCCCCGGCGGCAGCACCGCCAGCACGCGCGTGCCGTCGCCGACGGAGCTGGTGACCGTCAGCCGGCCGCCCAGTTCCGCCAGGCGCTTGCGCATGCCGTCGAGGCCGAAGCCGGTCGACTCCTCCGGGACGAAGCCCGCGCCGTCGTCGGTGACCTCCAGCTCCACCCCGTACGGCCGGCGGGCCAGGATCACCCCGACCGTGGAGGCCCGCGCGTGCTTACGGACGTTGGCCAGCGATTCCTGGGTGCAGCGCAGCAGCGCGATCCGGGTCTGCTGGTCGCAGGCCACGTCCGCCAGGTCGGCCTCGACCGTGAGGCCCGTGTCCTCCGCGAAGCGGTCGAGGATGCGGCGCAGGGTCAGCGCCACGGAGCCGGCCGGCGCGCCGCCCCGCTGCTGGGCCGAGCCCACCAGCTCGCGTGCCTCGGCGAGGTTCTCGCGGGCCGTCGACTCGATCGAGCGGAGCTGCTGGGCGCTGCGCGCCGGGTCGGCGGCCAGCCCCGCCCGGGCCGCCTCCGCGAGGACGACGATCGACGCGAACCCCTGCGCGAGCGTGTCGTGGATGTCCCGCGCCATCCGCTCCCGCTCGTCCGCCGCGCCCTGGCGCTGGTGCGCCTCGGACAGCTCCGCCTGGGTCCGCTCCAACTCCACGATCAGCCGGGCCCGTTCCGTGCTCTGGGCGACCACGGAGTGCGCCCAGAGCCCGATCAGGACCCCCACCGCCACGACGATCAGCGTGGACACCACCGTCTCGCTGAAGAACGCCAGCGACCAGCCCTGCCGGGTCCAGCTGCCGGCCAGCGACGCGGCGGTCGCCAGCCCCAGGAACCCCATGGAGGCCCTGGGAGTCCGCCCGAACATCCAGTAGTGCGGCAGCGTCACCATGAACAGCGCCGCGTAGCTGCTGCGCAGGTACGCGAGCCCGCCGAGCGCGAGCACCAGCACGGTGAGGTAGACCCGCGGCCGTACGACGGGGTTGTCCGGGAAGCGGTCGAGGACCGCGTAGCAGAGCACCACGCAGCCGAGCAGCGCGAGCGCCCCGTACTTGCTCCCGCCGGGACGGTCCATCGCGGCGAGCCCGACGGCCATCGCGGCGAACAGCACCCAGCACACCGCGTTCCAGCGGCGCAGCGAGACGGCCCACACGGTGTCGGCGGAGGGCCCGGCGGGGGCGGGAGATCCGGCGGGAGCGGAGGGGCCGGCCTGGGCGGAAGGCCCGGCGGACGTGGAGGGCCCGGCGAGAGCGGTCATGCCCATCAACGTACGTCGGCCACCGGTTCGCGGTCCGTCCGGCCCGGCACGGCCGGGGCACGGCGCGCCGGGCGCGAGGGCCACCAGGTCGCCTCGCCGAGCAGCAGCAGCGCGGCCGGCAGGATCATGATCCGGACGACGAAGGCGTCGAGCAGGACGGCCGCCGCGAGGACGAAGCCGATCTGCTTCATCTCGATGATGTGCAGGAAGACGAAGCTCACGAACACGGTCGTCATCACGACGGCGGCGCTGGTGACGACGCCCGCCGACGTGCGGATGCCGTCGAGCACCGCCTGCCGCGTGGGGACGCCGGCGAGCACCGCCTCCCTGATCCGGCTGACCACGAACACCTGGTAGTCCATGGAGAGCCCGAAGAGGATCACGAAGAGGAAGAGCGGGACGCGGGAGCCGATCGAGCCGGTGGAGTCGAAGCCGAGCAGCCCCTCGGCCCAGGTGCCCTGGAAGACGAGGACGAGCAGTCCTAGCGCGGCCGCGGCGGACAGCAGGTTCAGCACGACACCGATGAGTCCGAGCGCCACGGAGCGGAAGGCGTACACGGTCATCGCGAAGGTCACCAGCAGCAACGCGGTGAGCACGAGCGGGAGTTTGCCGTTCTGGTGGGCCGGATAGTCGGCGTAGCGGGCGACATCGCCGGTGACGCCGTACGCCGCGCCCTCGATCCGGCCGACGGTGGCCGGCAGATAGTTCTCGCGCAGATGGGCGAGGGACTCGTACGCCTGCGGCGAGTTGCCGAGGTGCGGGACCTTCAGCCGCAGGACGCTGACGCGCCGGTCGTCCGAGGTGCGCAGCTGCGAGCCGTCGGCGAACAGCGGGTCGGCCTCGGCCAGTTCGGCGACTCGGCGCAGCGCCCCGGTGACCTCCTGGACGCGCGACGCGTCGGCCCGTACGACGACGTCGTGGGTGACCCGCTGCTCGGGGAACGCGTCGTTGAGGCGGTCGTACACCCGCATCGCGGGGATCTCGCGGGAGTGCGTGTCCCGGCTCATCTCCGTGATGTTCAGACCGGCCAGCGGGAGGGCGAGGCCGAGCAGGGCGAGGACCGCGACGCAGAGCGTGGCGAGGGGGTGCCGGGCGGCGGGCCGCAGCAGCGCCGTCCAGATCCGGCCGCCGCCGCCCCGGCCGCTGCCCCGACCGCCGCCGCCCTGGCCGTCGCTGCCCCGACCGCCGCCGCCCTGGTCGCCGCCCTGGCCGCGCGTGCGCCGGGCCGGCTTCCCGCGCTCCGCCCGGCGCCGCGCCCCGCGCTCCGCCCGCCTGCCGAGCAGGGCCAGCAGCGCGGGCAGCGCCGTCAGGGAGCTGGCCACGGCGACCAGGACGACCAGAATGGTGCCCGTGGCGAGCGAGGAGAAGATCACGTCGGAGGCGAGGTAGAGCGTCGCGGTGGAGACGACGACCGCCAGCCCCGACACCACGACCGCCCGGCCCGACGTGGCCGCCGCCAGCTCCACCAGCGCCTCGGTGCTCAGCCGGCCGCCGGCGCGGGCCCGCTCCTCGCGCTCCCGCTTGAGGTAGAAGAGCGTGTAGTCGACGCCGACGGCGAGGCCGATCATCAGGATGACGTTCGTGCCGACCCCGGCGTCGGGCGAGACGTGCGAGACCACCATCGACAGGCCGATCGCCGCCGCGATCGAGGTCAGCGCGAGCAGCAGCGGCACGGTGGCCACCACGACCGAACCGAAGGCGACGAGCAGCGTCACCAGCGTAACCGGCAGCGTGATCATCTCGGAGAGCGCCAGGTCGTCGGCGCGCTGCCGGTCGACGCCCTTGCTGACGGAGGGGGACCCGGTCTCCTCCAGCAGCAGCCCGGGGTGGGCCTCCTGGACGGCCGCCGTCTGTGCGAGCAGCGCGTCGACCTTGTCCTTGGCGTCCCGCTCCTCGCCCTTGAGGGAGACCTCGACCATGAGGTGGCGGCCGTCGCCCGACCACAGGGGCGCGGCCACGTCCGCGACCTCGGGCAGGGGCTTCATCCGGGCGGTGAGGTCCCGGGCGGCCGCCTCGGCCGCCCGGCGGTCGGGGGCGCCCGAGCGGGCGGAGATGAGCACCTGTTCGGCGGGCCTGCGCTCCAGGTTCCCCTCGGTCGCCATGGCCTCGGCCCGGCCCGCCTCGCCGACGCGGTAGTCGGCGGTCTTGGCGCTGTTGGTGCCCACGGCTCCGCCGACGACCAGGCACAGTGCCACGAGGACGAGCCACCCGGCGATCGCCCGCCAGGGGTGCCGGGCGCTCCGACGCGCCATCCGCACAGTGAGTGAGTTCATGCGGAAAGCCTGGTTGAGCAGGGGAGTTGGCGGACAGAGGTGTCAGGTTGAACCTGCGGTCCACCGATCGGTGGACCCGGGGGTGGGGGCACCCCCCGGGCACGACGGGGGCCCGCCCTCAGAGGCAGGAAGACGTCCGGGGCAGGCCCCGCACCGCCTCGTCCAGCGCGGCGACCCCGTCGCCCGCGCTGTCGGCGGCGGCGAAGAAGGTCACCTCGACGGCCGGATCGCGCCCGTACGTCGTCAGGGAGCGGACGTGCTCCCGGTCGAACCGCCGCTCGTCGAGGACCCAGTCGACGCCGTTGACGGACAGGCACGGCGCGACCGTCGGAGCCGGCGGGGCGACGCCGCAGCGCAGGACGATCGACGAACTCCCCCACGCCGCCGTGCCGGCGCCCTTCGTCGCACGGCGGGGCGCGCCCAGAACGCTCGACGGGAGTCGGGACATCACCTTCGCGCAGGCGGCGCTCGCGCCGTCGGGGGCCGCGTCGACGCCTCGGCGGCCGTCGTCCGCCGGCCATCCGCAGCCGGCCACCGCGGCCGCCGACAGCGCGGCGAGGGACGCCGTGATCAGCAGCGCACGGCCCGTACGGGACTTCATCCGCATTTCCCCCGATCGCGCGTTCAGCCGAACCCTAACGCGACCGGAGGCACGCCCCCGCACCCCCCATGAGAACGTACGAGCGAACAGTTCTGGTCAGCTATGGTTACCCCCGAGTAGACCGCTCAACGGGTCCACGGGGGCCCTTACTTGACGAAGGAAGACCCATGCGTCGTCGTTTCCTCACCCTCGCGCTCAGCGCCGTCATCGCCGGTGGCGCGCTGACCGTCGTCGTCCCGGCCCAGCCGGCCGCCGCGGCGAAGATCACCTGCAACTACAACCAGATGCAGAACGACATCGCCAAGCTGCGCGCCAAGGCCCAGCGGATGAAGCGTGAGGGCGAGCCCGAGGCCGCCCGTCGCGCCACCCAGCAGGCCGACGCGATCCAGCGCCAGCTGAACTCCTGCAAGGCGGCCGAGGAGAACAACCCCACCTGGCCCCGCTAGTCCGTCCGGTAGTCCGTCCGGTAGTCCGTCCGGTCCGGGAGGGCCGCGACCGACACCGCGGTGACGAGGCCGGCCCCGTACGCGTAAGCCCAACGCGTACGGGGCC
>NZ_JBPQTV010000238.1:0-9967 GCF_051386515.1 Streptomyces sp. URMC 123
CCCACAAACGAGTCCCGCCCCTTCGGGGCGGGGAAATGGGGCTTCGCCCCGAAGGGGCGGGGCGTTCTCCCCGGCCTTCGGCCGGGGTGAGGTGGTGGTCCCCGCACCGAAGGCGCGGGCAAACGCTCGCGCCACAAGCAACGTGACCGTGGTCGTCGCGCAACCCGCCCGGAGGGCGCACCTCACGGACGACCCACAACGTGGGCGTCGCGCAAACCCGCCCGGAAGGGCGCGGCGTTTGACCTTGACACCGTGTCAACGCCTTCACTCGATGCCAAGAGAGAGGTGGCCTCGATGACGTTCACAAGACGCGACACGGACGAGACACGCACCGCGCTCCACGCGCTGGAGGACAACCGGTCCTCCACGCGACTGCGCGCCGCCCTCACGCTGGGCACGAACCCCGACCCCCGCCACGTGGACGCGCTCGTCGAGCGTTGCGCGGTCGAACCCGAGTTCTTCGTCCGCGACATGCTGACCTGGGCGCTCACCCGCCACCCCGTGGCGGTGACACTCCCCGCGCTGCTCCGCGAGCTCCGCTCGGAGCGCGCGCAGGCGCGGAGCCAGGCGCTGCACACGCTGTCCAAGATCGGGGACCGCCGGGCGTGGCCGGAGATCACCCTGGCGCTGCTGACCGACGCCGACGACGACGTGGCGCGCAGCGCCTGGCGGGCCGCGGTCGTGCTCGTGCCGGAGGGCAAGGAGCCCGCGCTGGCGGCCGCGCTGGTGACGCAGCTCGGGCGCGGTGGCCGCGAGACGCAGCTGAGCCTCAGCCGGGCGCTGGTCGCGCTGGGGGACGTGATCGCGCCGGCGCTGCGCGCCGCGACAACCGCCCCCGACCCCCGTACGCGCGCGCACGCGCTCGCGACGGAGCGGCTGCTGCGCGACCCGGACGCCGGATTCGCGTTCGCGATCGAGGAGGCGAAGCGCGTCGTGGCCCTCGGCGGCGCCGGTGGGGCCGGCGGGGCCGGTCAGGAGGGACGATGAGGACGTGTTGATCGGTGAGGTGGCGCGACGGTCCGGGGTCAGTGCCCGCATGCTCCGGCATTACGAGTCGCTCGGGCTGGTGCGTCCTTCGGGCCGTACCGGCTCGGGCTATCGGGAGTACTCCGGGGAGGACATCCGGCGGATCTTCCACATCGAGAGCCTGCGGTCGCTGGGCCTGTCGCTGCGTGAGATCGGGCGCGCGCTCGACGACCCCGGCTTCGCGCCCTCCGCGCTCGTCGGCGACCTGATCCGCCGGACCCGCGAACGCATCGCCGCGGAGACGGAGTTGCTGACGCGGCTGCGCCGGATCGACGCCGCTGAGCCCGCCGACTGGGGAGACGTCCTCCAGGCCGTCGCGCTCCTCCACGCGCTGGGGTCGAAGAGCGCCGACGCGCGCCAGCGCGCGGCCCTGTCCGCGGCCGACGAGGCCCCCGTGCCGGTGGAGGCCCTGGTCGAGGCGGTGCTGAGCGAGACGGAGCCGAACGTCGCCGGGGCCCTTCGCTGGGCGCTGGCGCGCTCGGGCGACGGCGGACCGGAGCTGCTGGCGGAGGGCCTGGCCGCACCGGAGGCCGCGGTGCGGGAACGCGCCGTACGGGCCCTCGCCGAGCTGCCGGGCGACGAGGCCACCGCGCGGCTGCGGGACGCCCTCGCGCACCCCGACGCCGTGGTCCGCGGGCACGCGGCGGTGGCCCTCGGGACGCGGGGCGCGGCCGACGCGATCCCGGCGCTCATCGACATGATCGCGGCGGGCCGGAACGACACCGACGCGGCCGACGCGCTGAGCGTGCTGGCGGGCGACTCCGCGACGGCGGATCGGATCGCGGCCGGGCTCGTCGACCGCCTCGCCGACGACACCACCGGAGCGCCCGCGCGCGGACGGCTGACCCAGGCGCTGGCCGGCATCCCGGGGACGACGGCGTACCGCGCCCTCGTGGAGCTGTCGCGGGACGCGGACCGCGCCGTCGCGCTGACCGCGGCGTACGTTCTCCGGCTGCGCGACGCGCCGTGACCGGGCGCCCCGCCCGGGCGGGCGCCTTACGAGGGGGCCGAGCCCTCGTCGTCCGCGTCCACGGCGCGGGTCACGTTCGTGAACGCGTCCAGGTTGCGCGTGGACTCCCCGCGCGCCACCCGCCACGCGTACTCCTTGCGGATCGCCTCCGCGAACCCCATCTCCAGGAGCGTGTTGAAGCTCCCGTCCGCGTTCTCGAGGACGACGCCGAGCAGCCGGTCGAGCTCCTCCGGCGTCACCGCGGCGAGCGGCAGCCGGCCGACGAGGTAGATGTCGCCGAGCCGGTCGATGGCGTACCCGACCCCGTAGAGGCGGGTGTTGCGCTCCAGCAGCCAGCGGTGGACCTCGGCGTGGTTCTCGTCGGGCCGGCGGACGACGAACGCGTTGATCGACAGGGAGTGCTTGCCGACGACGAGCGAACAGGTGGTCGACAGCTTCCGCGTGCCCGGCAGCGTGACCACGTACGTGCCGTCGGCCGGGCTCTCCCAGGCCAGCTCGGCGTCCCGGAGCGTCCGCTCGACGATCTCCCGTGCGTCACCCATGACCTGTGCGTCACCCATGGAGGGAGCGTAGACGACGCCGCTCCTGCGTGGCGGCGGTGTAGACGTCCGCCGTGGCGGCCGCGGCCTTGTCCCAGCCGAAGGACTCCGCGTGCCGGGCGGCGGCCGTGCCCATCCGGTCGGCGAGGGCGGGGTCGTCGGTGAAGCGGCGCAGCACCGCGGCGTACGCGTCCGGGTCGTGGCCGTCGACGAGGAAGCCGCTCACCCCGTCCCGTACGGCCACCGGCAGGCCGCCGACGGCCGCCGCGACCACGGGTGTGCCGCTGGCCTGGGCCTCGATGGCGACCAGTCCGAAGGACTCGCTGTAGGAGGGCATGACGAGGACGGAGGCCGCGCGGTACCAGTCGGCGAGCCGCTCCTGGCCGACCGGCGGCCGGAAGCGGACGATGTCGGCGATGCCGAGCCGGGCGGCGAGCTTCTGGAGGCCCTCGGGCCGGGCCAGGCCGCTGCCGCTGGGGCCGCCGACGACCGGCACGACGAGCCGCTCGCGCAGGCTCGGGTCCTGCTCGACGAGGCGGGCGGCCGCGCGCAGCAGGATGTCGGGGGCCTTGAGGGGCTGTATGCGGCCGGCGAAGAGCGGGATCACCGCGTCGCGGGGCAGTCCGAGCCGGGCGCGGGCGGCGGCGCGGCCCGCGGCGACGCCGGCGGGGTCGGGCCGGAACCGGTCCAGGTCGACCCCGGGGTGGACGACGGCGACCTTGGCGGGGTCCGCGTCGTAGTGCCGGATCAGCTCGCCGGCCTCGCCGTCGGTGTTGGCGATCAGCCGGTCGGCGGCCCGCACGATCTGGGTCTCGCCGATCACGCGGGCGGCCGGTTCGGGCGTGTCGTCGGCGGCGAGCGCGGCGTTCTTGACCTTGGCCATGGTGTGCATGGCGTGCACCAGCGGCACGCCCCAGCGCTCGGCGGCGAGCCAGCCGACGTGGCCGGAGAGCCAGTAGTGGGAGTGCACGAGGTCGTAGTAGCCGGCGCGGTGGCCCGCCCAGGCGCGCATCACGCCGTGGGTGAAGGCGCAGAGCTGGGCAGGCAGCTCCTCCTTGGCGAGCCCCTCGTAGGGGCCGGCGTCGACGTGCCGTACGAGGACGCCGGGGGCGAGCTCGACGGCCGGGGGGAGCGCGCCGTTGGTGGCGCGGGTGAAGATCTCGACCTCGATGTTGATCGCGGCGAGCTTCCTGGCCAGCTCGACGATGTAGACGTTCATGCCGCCGGCGTCGCCGGTGCCGGGCTGGTGCAGCGGCGAGGTGTGCACGCTGAGCATGGCGACGCGGCGGGGGCGGCGCGGGGCGCCGGGGCGGCGCAGCCGGGGCCGGGGACGCCGCGCGGGGGCCGGGCGGCCGGGCCGGCGGATCGGCCGACCTCGCCGATCCGATCCCCGCCCGGCCATCCCGGGCCCCGCGCCGCCCCGCCCGGCCACGCCGGGCCCCGCTCAGCTCCGCCGGCCCGACCACGCCTCCGGCCGGTCCCGCAGCGCCGTCGCGATCGCCTCCGCGATCGGCGTCGTCGGCCGGCCGATGAGCTTGGCCAGGTCCCCGGTCGTGCCGGCCAGCCGGCCCCGGGCGATCGCGTGGTCGACGTCGACGAGGATCGCCGCGAACGCCTCCGGCACCCCCGCGCCGACCAGGATCTCCCGGTGCGCCTCGGCCGGCACCTCGCGGTAGGCGATCTCCCGGCCGGACTGCCGGCCGACCTCCGCCGCGTACTCCGCCAGGCTCCACGCCGTGTCGCCGCTCAGCTCGTAGGCCGCGTTCTCGTGGCCGTCACCGGTCAGCACGGCGACGGCCGCGGCCGCGTAGTCGGCGATGGCCGCGGAGGCCACCCGGCCCGCGCCCGCGTTGGCCACCACCGCGCCGTGCTCCAGGACGGCGGGCAGGTTCGCCGTGTAGTTCTCGTGGTACCAGCCGTTGCGCAGGAAGGCGTACGGCAGCCCGGAGTCGAGGATCGCCCGCTCCGTCTCCCGGTGCTCGGACGCGAGCTCGAAGTCGGCCTCGGGGCCGCCGAGGATGCCGGTGTACGCGAGCAGCGCCACGCCGGCCGCGCGGGCGGCGTCGATCACGGCCCGGTGCTGCGGCACCCGCCGGCCGACCTCGCTGCCCGAGATCAGCAGCACCCGGTCCCCGGCCCGGAAGACGCCCTTCAGGGAGTCGGGGTCGCCGTAGTCGGCGGTCCGCAGTTCCACGCCGCGCCCGGCGAGGTCCGCGGCCTTCTCCGGGTCGCGCACGACGGCCGCGACCCGGGTGGCCGGGACGGTCTCCAGCAGGCCCTCGACGACGAGGCGGCCGAGGCGCCCGGTGGCTCCGGTGACGACGATGCTCATGGGGTGCTCCAGTACGGGGGTCGGTTCGGATGCGAACAGAAACTCACCGTACGGGGGGTACTAACTCAGCGAAAGTACCCACTTTGAAGTAAGGTACGGGTATGAGCGTAAGTGAGCAGTTCTCCATCAGGCCGGACGTGAACGCGCCGATGTGCCCCTCCCGGGGCGTGCTGGAGCACATCACCAGCCGCTGGGGCGTGCTCGTGCTCGCCGAGCTGTTGAGCGGCAGCCGCCGCTTCAGCGAGCTGCGCCGGGCCGTCGGCGGCGTCAGCGAGAAGATGCTCGCCCAGACGCTCCAGACCCTGGAGCGGGACGGCTTCGTGAACCGGTACGCGCACGCGGTCATCCCGCCGCGCGTGGACTACTCCCTCACCCCGCTGGGCGAGGAGGCCGCGCGACAGGTGTGGGCGCTGGCGCGCTGGAGCGAGCAGCGGCTGGAGCTGGTGGAGGCGGCGCGCGAACGGTACGACGCGGCGCGCGCCTGACACCGTACGACACGGCCCGGCCCCGACGCCGTACGACGCGACGCGCGCCCGATGCGGCGCGGGCCGGACCGGACGCGCCGCGGCCCGGGCCTGACGCCTCGCGTCGGACCCGGGCCGCGGCGAACGGTGCGCGGGCCGGCCGGTGGCCCGCGAAGGACGCCCCCGGCCGACCGGCCGACTAGCCGACCACCGTCCACGTGTCGCTGCCGGCCAGCAGCGCGGCCAGGTCGCCCTTGCCCTTCTGCTCGATGGCCTGTTCCAGCTGATCGGCCATCAGCGTGTCGTACACCGGCCGCCGCACGCTGCGCAGCACCCCGATGGGCGTGTGGTGCAGCGTGTCCGGGTCGGCGAGCCGGGACAGAGCGAAGGCCGTGGTGGGGGACGTGGCGTGCGCGTCGTGCACCAGCACCTCGGCGGCGTTCGCCGGCGTCACGTCGACGACCCGGAGGTCACCGGTGGCCCGGTCCCGTACGACACCCTTCGCGCCGAGCCCGTCCCCGCCGTCCTCCGCGGCCAGCGGCGCCCCGAAGCGGATCGGCCGCCCGTGCTCCAGGCGGATCACCGCCTCCTGGGCCTGCTGCTTGTCCTTGAGGGCGTCGAAGGCGCCGTCGTTGAAGATGTTGCAGTTCTGGTAGATCTCCACCAGGGCCGTGCCGGGGTGGGCGGCGGCGGCCCGCAGCACCTCGGTGAGGTGCTTGCGGTCGGAGTCGACCGTCCGGGCCACGAAGGAGGCCTCCGCGCCGATCGCCAGCGACACGGGGTTGAACGGCGCGTCCAGCGAGCCCATCGGCGTCGACTTGGTGATCTTCCCGACCTCGGAGGTGGGGGAGTACTGACCCTTCGTCAGCCCGTAGATCCGGTTGTTGAACAGCAGGATCTTGAGGTTCACATTGCGCCGCAGCGCGTGGATCAGATGGTTGCCGCCGATCGACAGCGCGTCGCCGTCACCGGTGACCACCCAGACCGACAGGTCCCGCCGCGAGGCGGCGAGCCCGGTGGCGATCGCCGGCGCCCGGCCGTGGATGGAGTGCATCCCGTAGGTGTTCATGTAGTACGGGAAGCGGGACGAGCAGCCGATCCCGGAGACGAAGACGATGTTCTCCTTCGCCAGCCCGAGCTCGGGCATGAAGCCCTGGACGGCCGCGAGAATGGCGTAGTCACCGCAGCCGGGGCACCAGCGCACCTCCTGGTCGGACTTGAAGTCCTTCATGGACTGCTTGGCGTCCGCCTTGGGCACCAGGGAGAGCGCGTCGCCCGACGCCCCCTCCGCGATCGTCTCAGTCATCGATGGCCTCCTTAAAGACCGTCGCCAGCCGCTCGGCCTTGAACGGCATCCCGCTGACCTGGGTGTGGGAGCGGGCGTCGACCAGATACCTCGCCCGCAGCAGCGTGGCGAGCTGGCCGAGGTTCATCTCCGGCACCACGACCTTCTCGTAACGCCCCAGGACCTCGCCGAGATTCCGCGGGAAGGGGCTGAGGTGGCGCAGATGCGCCTGGGCGATCCGGTCGCCCGCGGCGCGGGTGCGGCGCACGGCCGCCGTGATGGGCCCGTACGTCGAGCCCCAGCCCAGCACCAGCACGCGCGCGTCGCCCGAGGGGTCGTCCACGGCCAGGTCCGGGACCTCGATCCCGTCGACCTTCGCCTGCCGGGTGCGCACCATGAAGTCGTGGTTGGCCGGGTCGTAGCTGATGTTGCCCGTGCCGTCCTGCTTCTCGATGCCGCCGATGCGGTGTTCGAGACCGGGGGTGCCGGGCACCGCCCACGGCCGGGCGAGGGTGTGCGGGTCGCGCTTGTACGGCCAAAAGACCTCGGTGCCGTCCTCGGTGGTGTGGTTGGGTCCGGTCGCGAACCGCACCCGCAGGTCGGGCAGTTCGTCCGGCTCGGGGACGCGCCACGGCTCCGAGCCGTTGGCCAGATAGCCGTCGGAGAGCAGGAAGACCGGGGTGCGGTAGGTGAGCGCGATCCGCGCCGCCTCCAGGGCCGCGTCGAAGCAGTCGGCCGGCGTGCGCGGCGCCACGATCGGCACCGGCGCCTCGCCGTTGCGGCCGTACATCGCCTGGAGCAGATCCGCCTGCTCCGTCTTGGTGGGCAGCCCCGTGGAGGGCCCGCCGCGCTGGATGTCCACGATCAGCAGCGGCAGTTCGAGGCTGACGGCCAGGCCGATGGTCTCCGACTTCAGCGCCACCCCGGGGCCCGAGGTCGTCGTCACGGCCAGCGACCCGCCGAACGCCGCGCCCAGCGCCGCGCCGATGCCCGCGATCTCGTCCTCCGCCTGGAAGGAGCGCACGCCGAAGTTCTTGTGGCGGGACAGCTCGTGCAGGATGTCGGAGGCCGGGGTGATCGGGTACGAGCCCAGGAACAGTGGCAGATCGGCCTGGTGCGAGGCGGCGATCAGGCCGTAGGAGAGCGCCAGGTTCCCGGAGATGTTGCGGTACGTGCCGGCGGGGAACGCCGCGGCGGCCGGGGCCACTTCGTAGGAGACCGCGAAGTCCTCCGTGGTCTCGCCGAAGTTCCAGCCCGCCCGGAAGGCCGCGACGTTCGCCTCCGCGATGTCCGGCTTCTTGGCGAACTTGCTCCGCAGGAACCGCTCGGTGCCCTCGGTGGGCCGGTGGTACATCCACGACAGCAGGCCGAGCGCGAACATGTTCTTGCTGCGCTCCGCCTCCTTCCGGGAGAGCCCGAAGTCCTTGAGCGCCTCCACGGTGAGGGTGGTCAGCGGCACCGGGTGGACGCGGAAGCCGTCCAGCGAGCCGTCCTGCAGCGGGTCGCCCGGATAGCCCACCTTGGCGAGGGCCCGCTTGGTGAACTCGTCGGTGTTCACGATGATCTCGGCGCCGCGCGGCAGATCGCCCACATTGGCCTTGAGCGCGGCCGGGTTCATCGCGACCAGCACGTTCGGCGCGTCGCCCGGCGTGAGGATGTCGTGGTCGGCGAAGTGGAGCTGGAAGCTGGACACGCCGGGCAGGGTGCCGGCGGGGGCGCGGATCTCGGCGGGGAAGTTCGGCAGCGTGGACAGGTCGTTCCCGAACGACGCCGTCTCCGAGGTGAAACGATCACCCGTGAGCTGCATGCCGTCGCCCGAGTCGCCCGCGAAGCGGATGATGACCCGGTCGAGACGCCGGACTTCCTTGCCGGGGCGGTGACGCTCCCCGGCCCCTGACGGTGCACCGTGCTCGGCTGCCCCCTCGGCCTCGTCGGCCTGGGCACTGACCTGGCTGGTCACTGAACTGGACCTCCCTCGCGGCGGCGGCCGGGGCGCCCCCCGGACGGAAGGTCCGGGCCGGACGTCACGGCCGGTTGTCCCACCGGCCACTCTACGTCGGTAAGGGTCGCCTACCCGGGTGGGGCCGAGGAGTGGACCCGATGTTCATGATGTTCCGATGAATCGATGCGCCGGATTGCCATGAATTGCCCACACCTGCTCCGATCCCGCCGGCGCCCCGGGACACTCATTCTTTGGGCCTATGGCAAAAGACTGAGGGAACCGCATCCGGGTTGCGCCGGACCGGAACGGGACTGGAGCGCGGCGGGGCCGGTCGAGCGCGCCGGAGCGCGTCGGAGCGGGGCGCGCCGAAGCGGTCGGAGCGCGTCGGAGCCGGGCCCGGGGCACGGCGGCGCGCCGCCGGTCAGGAGTCGCCGGTCAGGAGTTGATGTACGTGAGCACCGCCAGCACCCGGCGGTGGTCCCCCTCGCTCGGCGCCAGGCCCAGCTTGAGGAAGATGTTGCTCACGTGCTTCTCCACGGCCCCGTCGCTCACCACGAGCTGCCGGGCGATCGCGGAGTTCGTGCGGCCCTCCGCCATCAGCCCGAGCACCTCCCGCTCCCGCGGGGTGAGCGCCGACAGCACGTCCTGCTTGCGGCTGCGGCCCAGCAGCTGGGCCACCACCTCCGGGTCCAGCGCGGTGCCGCCCCGGGCCACCCGGACCACCGCGTCCACGAACTCGCGCACCTCGGCCACCCGGTCCTTGAGCAGATAGCCCACGCCCGAGCTGCTGCCCGCGAGCAGCTCGGTGGCGTACTGCTCCTCCACGTACTGCGACAGCACCAGGACGCCGAGCCGGGGGTGCTCGCGGCGCAGCCGCACCGCGGCCCGCACCCCTTCGTCGGTGTGCGTCGGCGGCATCCGCACGTCCGCGACCACCACGTCCGGCAGCGCGTTGTCGTCGGCCAGCTCGCCGATGGTCTTGATCAGGGCCTCGGCGTCGCCGACCCCGGCGACCACGTCGTGCCCGCGGTCGGTCAGCAGCCGGGTCAGGCCCTCCCGGAGCAGCACCGAATCCTCGGCGATGACCACCCGCACCCTGTCCTCCACGTCGTTCTTCCCCCGCACCGCTGTCGCGCTCGTGGCGGCCGGGCGCTGTCGCCGGCCGCGTCCTGTCGGTCGCCACCAGCATTCCAGCAATCGCCCGGCCGCGTCGCCACGGCCGGCGTTCCGGGGGCTCGTGCGGGGCTCGTACGGGGCTCGTGCGAGCTCGTACGGGTCCGGGCGGGCGCTGTCGGTTTCGCGTACGAGGGTGGGCGGGGCCGGTCAGCCGCGCCAGGGGAGTTCTGCGGTGATGGTGGTGGGGCCGCCGGGGGGTGAGTCGATGGCGAGGACTCCGTCGACGGCGTCGA
>NZ_JBPQTV010000239.1:0-9933 GCF_051386515.1 Streptomyces sp. URMC 123
GCCCCGGCCCGCTCGCGCGGCCCGCGCGACCCGCGGTCGGCGCCTCCCCCGCCCCACGCGGCCAACCGGTTGACAGGTCTAAACCAATCCTCCGGAGACCCTTGTCACATGGCCCGGTGGCCTGATGAGCTATGCCGCGGGAAGCAAGCGCACCCTGGGAAAAAGGGAGATGTCGTGAGCAACGAAAGCCTGGCCAACCTCCTCAAGGAGGAGCGGAGGTTCGCGCCGTCCTCCGAGCTGGCCGCACAGGCCAACGTCACCGCGGAGGCGTACGAGCGGGCCGAGGCCGACCGGCTGGGCTTCTGGGCCGAGCAGGCCCGTCGGCTGACCTGGAGCACCGAACCCACCGAGACGCTCGACTGGTCCAACCCGCCCTTCGCGAAGTGGTTCGCGGACGGCAGGCTGAACGTCGCGTACAACTGCGTGGACCGCCACGTGGAGAACGGCCTGGGCGACCGGGTGGCCCTCCACTTCGAGGGCGAGCCGGGCGACTCCCGCTCCCTCACCTACGCGGAGCTGCAGCGCGAGGTGTGCAAGGCGGCCAACGCCCTCACCGAACTGGGCGTCCGGGCCGGCGACCGGGTCGCGGTCTACATGCCGATGATCCCCGAGACCGTGGTGGCGATGCTGGCCTGCGCCCGGATCGGCGCCCCGCACTCGGTGGTCTTCGGCGGCTTCTCGGCCGACGCGCTGGCCACCCGCATCCAGGACGCCGACGCCCGCGTGGTCATCACCGCCGACGGCGGCTACCGCCGGGGCGAGCCGGGCGCCCTCAAGCCGGCCGTCGACGAGGCGCTGACCCGCCCCGGCACGGAGAACGTCCGCCATGTGCTGGTGGTGCGGCGCACCGGCCAGGAGACCGGCTGGACCGAGGGGCGCGACATCTGGTGGCACGAGCTGGTGGAGCGCCAGTCCGACCGGCACACCCCGGAGGCGTTCGAGGCCGAGCACCCGCTGTTCATCCTCTACACCTCCGGCACCACCGGTAAGCCCAAGGGCATCCTGCACACCTCCGGCGGCTATCTCACCCAGGTGGCGTACACCCACCACGCCGTCTTCGACCTCAAGCCGGAGAGCGATGTCTACTGGTGCACCGCCGACGTCGGCTGGGTGACCGGGCACTCCTACATCGTCTACGGCCCGCTGGCCAACGGCGCCACCCAGGTGCTCTACGAGGGCACGCCGAACACCCCGCACCAGGGCCGCTGGTGGGAGATCGTGCAGAAGTACGGGGTCACGATCCTCTACACCGCCCCCACCGCGATTCGCGCCTGCATGAAGTGGGGCGACGACATCCCGGCCAAGTACGACCTGAGCAGCCTGCGGATTCTCGGCTCGGTGGGCGAGCCGATCAACCCGGAGGCGTGGGTCTGGTACCGCAAGCACATCGGGGGCGACCGGGTCCCGGTGGTGGACACCTGGTGGCAGACCGAGACCGGCGCGATGATGATCAGCCCGCTGCCGGGGGTGACGGAGACCAAGCCCGGCTCCGCCCAGGTGCCGCTGCCGGGCATCAGGGCGACCGTCGTGGACGACGACGCCAACGAGGTCCCCCACGGCTCCGGCGGCTATCTGGTGCTGACCGAGCCGTGGCCGTCGATGCTGCGCACCATCTGGGGCGACGACCAGCGCTACCGCGACACCTACTGGTCGCGGTTCGAGGGCAAGTACTTCGCGGGCGACGGCGCGAAGAAGGACGAGGACGGCGACATCTGGCTGCTCGGCCGGGTGGACGACGTCATGCTGGTCTCCGGCCACAACATCTCGACCACCGAGGTGGAGTCGGCGCTCGTCTCCCACCCCAAGGTGGCCGAGGCCGCCGTCGTCGGGGCGACGGACGCCCAGACCACCCAGGCCATCTGCGCCTTTGTGATCCTGCGCGGCACCGCGACCGAGGGCGAGGACCTCACCGAGGAGCTCCGCGCCCATGTGGCCAGGACCCTCGGCCCGATCGCCAAGCCGCGGCGCATCCTGGCGGTGGCCGAGCTGCCCAAGACGCGCTCCGGCAAGATCATGCGCCGGCTGCTGCGCGATGTCGCGGAGAACCGCACGCTGGGGGACGTCACCACCCTGACCGACTCCTCGGTCATGGATCTCATCCAGAGCAGGCTGCCTGCCGCCTCCAGCGAGGACTGACCGCGCCGCGAGGGGCGCGGAGCGGCCGCCTCCGGCGCCGAAGCGGCCGAAGCGGCAGGTCAGAGGCGTGTGCCTGAAGGGGCGCCGGGAAGTCTGGTCGGCACACAGCACACGTGTGTGTCCGTCTCGTCCGACCTGGAGGTCTTCTCGCCGTGGCAGCGCCCCAGACCCGTAAGTTCCTCGGCCGTCTCTCGCTCCCCGAGCGCACCTTCATCGCGAACGCGTTGCGGGCGGAAACCGTCGGCGGGGTGCTGTTGCTGGTGGCCGCGGTCGCCGCGCTGCTCTTCGCGAACACCCCGCTCAAGGACGCGTACGCCTCCCTGCGGGACTTCTCCTTCGGCCCCGAGTCGCTCCATCTGCATCTGTCGGTCGCGTCCTGGGCCAAGGACGGGCTGCTCACCGTCTTCTTCTTCGTCGCCGGCATCGAGCTCAAGCGCGAGCTGGTGGCCGGCGAGCTGCGCGACCCCAAGGCGGCGGCGCTGCCGGTGATCGCGGCCGTCTGCGGCATGGCGGTGCCGGCGCTCTGCTACGTGATCGTCAACGCGAGCGGCGGGGGCGACCTCAGCGGCTGGGCGGTGCCGACGGCCACGGACATCGCGTTCGCGCTCGCCGTCCTCGCGGTCATCGGCACCTCGCTGCCCTCCGCCCTGCGGGCGTTCCTGCTCACCCTCGCCGTCGTCGACGACCTCTTCGCGATCCTGATCATCGCCGTCTTCTTCACGACCGCGATCAATTTCATGGCGCTGGGACTGTCCTTCGCGGGCCTGGCGGTCTTCTGGCTGCTGCACCGCAAGGGCATTCGCGGCTGGTACGTCCACCTGCCGCTCGCGGTGGTCATCTGGGCGCTGATGCACGCCAGCGGGGTGCATGCCACGGTCGCCGGCGTGGCCATGGGTCTGATGCTGCGCTGCACCGTGCGCGACGGTGAGCGGCACTCCCCCGCCGAGCACATCGAGCACCTGGTGCGGCCGCTGTCGGCCGGGCTGGCCGTGCCGCTGTTCGCCTTCTTCGCGGCCGGGGTGACGGTGTCCGGCGGCGCCCTCGGCGATGTGTTCACCCGGCCCGAGCCGCTGGGCGTGGTGCTCGGGCTGGTGTTGGGCAAGACGGTCGGGGTCTTCGGCGGCTCCTGGCTCGCCGCCCGCTTCACCCGGGCCGAGCTCAACGAGGACCTGGAGTGGGCCGACGTCTTCGCGGTCGCCTCGCTCGCGGGGATCGGCTTCACGGTGTCCCTGCTCATCGGCGAGCTGGCCTTCCCCGAGGACCCCGCGCTCGCCGACGAGGTCAAGGCCGCGGTGCTCGTGGGCTCCCTGATAGCGGCGGTGCTCGCGGCGACGCTGCTGAAGATACGGGACGTGAAGTACCGCCGACTGGTCGCCGAGGAGGAGCGGGACGACGACCACGACGGCATCCCGGACATCTACGAGCTGGACAATCCGGAGTACCACCTGCGGATGGCCGCGATCCTGGAGGCCAAGGCGGCGGAACACCGGCGACGGGCCGAGGTGGCGGGCGGCGGCAGCGGGAAGGATGACAGTCCGGCATGATCTGGAGGCATCCGGCCGAATCGAGATGAGGGATGAAGCGATGAGCGCAGTCGAACAGGACGGCGGCCAGGACGGCGGTCGCAGCCTCGGCCAGTTGGTCGCCTCGGCGACCGCCGAGCTGTCCGCTCTGGTGCACGACGAGATCGCGTTGGCGAAGGCCGAGCTGCGGCAGGACGTCAAGCGGGCCGGCATCGGCGGCGGTGCCATCACCGCGGCGGGGGTGCTGGCGCTGTTCGCGCTCCCGGTGCTGAGCTTTGCGGCCGCATATGGAATCCACAACCTCGGGCTCGGCCTGGCCTGGTCGTTCCTGATCGTGGGCGGCGCGCATCTGGTGCTCGCGGCGCTGCTCGGGCTCTTCGCCGTCGCGAAGTTCAAGAAGGTGAAGAAGCCGGAGAAGTCCATCGCCTCGGCGAAGCGGACGGCGGCCGTGCTGTCGACCGTCAAGCCGCATCCGCGCCGCACCACGGACGGGGAGCCCGGCACGGTCGCGAGCGGCGCCATGGCGGGCGCCGATGTGACACGCTCTTCGGTATGACGGCCGACACCCCCGCAGCGTCCGCGCCCCCTCCCTCCGGCCCCGCGGACTCCGGCCCCGCGGACCCCGGCGCCACCCCGGCCCTCCCCGGGCCCACGGCGGGAAACGGGGCCGGGAACGCCGCGGGGAACGGGAACGCCGCGGGGAACGGGAGCGCCGCGGGGAACGGGGACGCCGTACGGATCGAGGGCCCCTGGACCCATCGGGACGTCGCCGCGAACGGAGCCCGCTTCCACATCGCGGAATGCGGTGACGGCCCCCTGGTGCTGCTGCTGCACGGCTTCCCGCAGTTCTGGTGGACCTGGCGCCACCAGCTCACCGCGCTGGCCGACGCGGGCTTCCGGGCGGTCGCGATGGATCTGCGCGGGGTGGGCGGCAGCGACCGTACGCCGCGGGGTTACGACCCGGCCAATCTCGCCCTGGACGTCACCGGGGTGATCCGCTCGCTGGGCGAGCCCGATGCCGCGCTCGTCGGGCACGACCTGGGCGGATATCTGGCCTGGACGGCCGCCGTCATGCGGCCGAAGCTGGTGCGGCGGCTGGCGGTCTCGGCCATGCCGCACCCCCGGCGGTGGCGCTCGGCCATGCTCACCGACCCCCGGCAGAGCACCGCGGGCTCCCACATCTGGGGGTTCCAGCGGCCCTGGCTGCCCGAGCGGCAGCTCGTCGCGGAGGACGCGGCGCTGGTCGGCCGGCTGATCCGGGACTGGTCCGGCCCCCGGCTGCCCGACGACGAGGCGGTGGACACCTACCGCCGGGCGATGTCCATCCCGTCCACCGCGCACTGCTCGATCGAGCCGTACCGGTGGATGGTGCGGTCCCTGGCCCGCCCCGACGGCGTGCAGTTCTACCGGCGCATGAAGCGGCCGGTGCGGGTGCCGACGCTGCATCTGCACGGCTCCCTCGACCCGGTGCTGCGCACCCGCAGCGCGGCGGGCTCGGGGGAGTACGTGGAGGCGCCGTACCGCTGGCGGCTCTTCGACGGCCTCGGGCACTTCCCGCACGAGGAGGACCCGGTGGCGTTCACGAACGAGCTGGTCAACTGGCTGAAGGACCCCGAGCCCGACCGCTGAGCGGGGACCCGCCCCCGGGTGCGCCGACCGTACGGGGCCGGGGCGGGGCCGGTGGGCGACCTCATGGCCCGGCGGGCGACCTCATGACGGGGTCATGACCAGGTGGCCGGTTGCCGCCCGCATAGTCCGATTGGCCGCGCCGGAGGCGGTTACCGACCTTGGGGCCCGGGCAGAGTCCGGGGTATGGGTTGGACGCACGACTACCGTGACGCGGCGCACGACGGCAGCGCATCCATGGCACTGACGGCCCCGGAGCGGGCCCCTGCCCGAGGACAGGCTCCGGGAGGCCGCGATCCGCGGCTCGGTATTCCCCGCATTCTGCGCCGCCGGGCCCGCTGGGTCTCGGCCCGGCTGCGCCACAGCCACATCCGCGTCTAGACGGCCGCGCCCGCGCCCGGGCGCTCAGGACCGCGGGGCCCAGGCGCTCAGGAACGCGCAACCCGGGCGCTCACGAACACGCGGCCCGGGCGACCACACGGCACCAGCACTCAGAGCGCGCAGCCCTGCGTGTTCACCGGCCCCTGCGCCGAGCGCCCCCGGACGATGTCCTCGCGCACCTCGTCCGCGGTCAGCGCGTACCCGGTGTTGGCGTCGTCGAGCGACTTGGCGAAGACCACGCCGTACACCTGGCCGTCCGCGGTGAGCAGCGGGCCGCCGGAGTTGCCCTGCCGGACCGTGGCGAAGAGCGAGTAGACATCGCGGCGCACCGTGCCCCGGTGGTAGATGTCCGGGCCGTTCGCCTGAATCCTCCCCCGCACGCGGGCGGCCCGGACGTCGAACGCCCCGTTCTCGGGGAAGCCGGCGACGATCGCGTCGTCACCGCTGCGCGCGTCGCCCTCGGCGAACGGCAGCGCCGGGGCCTTGAGCGCGGGCACGTCGAGCACGGCGATGTCGCGCTCCCAGTCGTAGAGGACCACGGTCGCGTCGTACCGCCGGCCCTCGCCGCCCACCTGCACGGTGGGCTCGTCCACGCCGCCCACCACGTGCGCGTTGGTCATCACCCGGTTGGGCGCGAAGACGAAGCCGGTGCCCTCCAGGACCTTTCCGCAGGACGGCGCGGTTCCCACGACCTTCACCACGCTGCCCTGGGCGCGCGCCACCACCGGGCTGCCCGCCAGCCGCGGGTCCGGCGGCGGCACCGAGGTGATCGGCTCGTTGGAGAACGGGCTGAAGACCTGCGGGAAGCCGTTCTGCGCCAGCACGGAGGTGAAGTCGGCGAACCAGGTGTTCGCCTGTTCGGGCATCACCCGGGAGACGCCCAGCAGCACCTTGGAGTTGCGGACCTCCTTGCCGAGCGTCGGCAGCGAGGTGCCCGCGAGCGCGGACCCGATCAGCCAGGCGACCAGCAGCATCGCCACGACGTTGACCAGCGCGCCGCCGGTCGCGTCCAGGGCGCGCGCCGGTGACCAGGTGATGTGCCGGCGCAGCTTGTTGCCCAGATGGGTGGTGAACGCCTGGCCCACGGAGGCGCACACGATGACCACGATCACCGCCGCCACCGCCGCGCCGGTGCCCGGCCTGGCGTTGTCGGTGACCTGACCCCAGATCACCGGCAGCAGATAGACGGCGATCAGACCGCCGCCGATGAAGCCGATCACCGACAGGATGCCGACGACGAAGCCCTGGCGGTATCCGACCACGGCGAACCACACGGCCGCGACCAGCAGCAAGATGTCCAGCACATTCACCGGGACACCGTCTCATGCGCGCCAGTCGAGCGGGACGCGCTTCTCGCGGTCCCACGGGCGTTCCCATCCCGCGAAGTGGAGTATCCGGTCGATGACTCCCGCGGTGAACCCCCAGACCAACGCGTCGCAGACGAGGAACGCGGGGCCGAGGAAACCGCTGGGGTGCACGGCGGTGGCGCGGTGGTCGGGGTTGGTGAGATCCGCCACGGGGACGGTGAACACCCGTGCGGTTTCCGCCTCGTCCACCGGGCCGACCGGGCTGGGCTCGCGCCACCAGCCGAGCACCGGGGTGACCACGAAGCCGCTCACCGGGATGTAGAGCCGGGGCAGCACGCCGAAGAGCTGCACCCCCGAGGGGTCCAGCCCGGTCTCCTCCTCGGCCTCGCGCAGCGCGGCGCGCAGCGGGCCGTCCCCCTGGGGGTCGCCGTCCTCCGGGTCGAGGGCGCCGCCGGGGAAGGAGGGCTGGCCGGGGTGGGAGCGCAGCGAGCCGGCCCGCTCCATCAGCAGCAGCTCCGGCCCCGAGGGGCCCTCGCCGAAGAGGATCAGCACGGCGGACTGGCGGCCGCCGGTCTCTGGCGGCAGAAAACGGCTGAGCTGCCGCGGCTCGACGGTGTCGGCCGCGTGGGCCACGGGGTGGAGCCACTCCGGCAGGCCGTCCCGGTGGACGGCCGGCGCGGCGGGCCGTCCACCCGCCGCCCCGCGCGCCCGCTCGCTCATCGCCCCCCTGCCGCTCACGCCGCCCCCAGCGGGGGCGCGGGCCGGCCGGGATAGTCGGGCGGCGGGCTCAGCCGCTGGCCCGGCAGCCCGGCGAGCTCGTACTTCAGCAGCTTGCGCGCCTTCTCCGGGTCCGTCTCCCCCTCCCCGTACGAGGGGCACAGCGGCGCCAGCGGGCACGCGCCGCACGCGGGCTTGCGGGAGTGGCAGACCCGGCGGCCGTGAAAGATGATCCGGTGCGAGAGCATCGTCCACTCGCTCTTGGGAAAGAGATCGCAGACGACGGCCTCGACCTTCTCCGGGTCCTCCTCGGCCGTCCACTTCCAGCGGCGCACGAGCCGGCCGAAGTGGGTGTCGACGGTGATCCCGGGGACGCCGAAGGCGTTGCCCAACACGACATTGGCGGTCTTGCGGCCGACCCCGGGGAGGGTGACCAGATCCTCCAGCCGGCCGGGCACCTCGCCGCCGAAGCGGTCGCGCAGCGCGGTGGACAGGCCGATCAGCGACTTGGCCTTGGCCCGGAAGAAGCCGGTGGGGCGGATGATCTGCTCCAGCTCCTCGGGGTTGGCCTCGGCCATGTCCTCCGGTGTCGGATAGACGGTGAAGAGATCGGGAGTGGTCTGGTTGACCCGCAGATCGGTGGTCTGGGCGGAGAGAACGGTGGCGACCAGGAGCTCGAAGGGGTTCCGGAAATCGAGCTCGGGATGCGCGTAGGGGTAGAGCTCCGCCAGCTCGCGGTTGATCCGGCGGGCGCGGCGCACGAGTGCGAGGCGGGACTCCGGGGCCGCCGGCTTCGCCGGGGAGCCGCCACGCGGGGCATTCGCCGCTTTTGTGGTCTTTTTCTTCTTCGCGGGCTGCTGTTCGCCCACAGCGGAATTCCGCGCCGCGGTCACTCTTCCGGCCCCCTTGCCCTGTGCTCTCACCGGCGTATTGGACACCCGGCCAGCGTACGGCCCGGCGCCGACATCCGCCTCGGGCGTGGCGATCCGCACCCCAATCGGACCCCTGCCGTACGGTCCGGGACGACAGTCCGGCAAACTTGTGATTGATCGCACTGTTTGGCCCGTCCGGCATCATGGGGACCGACGAAACCCTGAGCATGTCGACAAGGAGAGATCTCGTGGACGACGTTCTGCGGCGCGCCCCGCTCTTCGCGGCGCTCGATGATGAGCAGGCCGCTGAGCTGCGCGCCTCGATGGGCGAGGTCACCCTCGCGAGGGGCGACGCCCTGTTCCACGAGGGTGACCCCGGTGACCGCCTCTATGTGGTGACCGAGGGCAAGGTGAAGCTGCACCGCACCTCTCCCGACGGCCGCGAGAACATGCTGGCGGTGCTCGGCCCCGGCGAGCTGATCGGCGAGCTCTCGCTCTTCGACCCCGGGCCGCGGACGGCCACGGCCACCGCGCTCACCGAGGTCAAGCTGCTCGGCCTCGGCCACGGCGACCTCCAGCCCTGGCTGAACGCGCGCCCCGAGGTCGCCACGGCGCTGCTGCGGGCGGTCGCCCGCCGGCTGCGCCGCACCAATGACTCGATGTCCGACCTGGTCTTCTCCGACGTTCCGGGGCGGGTGGCCAAGGCGCTGCTCGACCTCTCGCGCCGCTTCGGCGTGCAGTCGGAGGAGGGCATTCACGTCGTCCACGACCTGACGCAGGAAGAGCTGGCGCAGCTCGTCGGCGCGTCGCGGGAGACGGTCAACAAGGCGCTGGCGGACTTCGCGGGCCGCGGGTGGCTGCGGCTGGAGGCGCGTGCGGTGATTTTGCTCGACGTGGAGCGGTTGGCCAAGCGGTCGCGCTGACGCGCGGTCGTCTCTCGACCTGGGGTTGCGCTCCCCTGCGCGTGGTTTTTCGCGTTTTTCGCGCCAAAGAAAAGGGGCCCCGCCTGACGGCGGGGCCCCTTTTCTTTTTGTTGTCTGTACGCCGTGCGCCCGCCCGCGGGCCCTACAGCGCTACCGCGCAGCCGGCCCGCCCGGCGGGCGCACGGCGGCTCGCGCCGCGGGATTGCCTGCCGGTTCGCGCCACGCGGCGCATGCGGGCCCGTGGCCCGGGCTGCGCTCGCCGGCGCGGTGGCGCCCGTCCGTACGGTCCCCCGGGCGCAACGCGCCGGGTCACTACGGCTCCGGCCCCCGCCGTACGGTCCGGGCGGGGGCTGTACAGGCCGCGGCTTACGGTGCGGGGTTGCCGGCCACCCTGCCGTGGGTCGCCGGGGCGCTCGCCGCGGCGGGCGCGCTCACGCGGGTCATGGCC
>NZ_JBPQTV010000240.1:0-9875 GCF_051386515.1 Streptomyces sp. URMC 123
GGTGGGCGGGCAGCGACCCGCGCCGAAGGCGCGACGAGCGGCCCCGCAGGCGAGGCGAAACGCGAGACCGCCGAGGCCCGCGCCAACCGCGCGAACGCCGAAGCCGGGCCGGAGGCCACTACGCTTGGGCGCCGTGACCACCGCGCGCCTCCCCCTCTTCCCACTGAACTCGGTGCTGTTCCCCGGGCTCGTGCTGCCCCTGCACGTCTTCGAACAGCGGTACCGCGCGATGATGCGCGACCTGCTCACGGTGGACGAGGACGCCCCACGCCGCTTCGCCGTGGTCGCGATCCGCGACGGCCGCGAGGTGGCCCCGAGCGCGCCGGGCCTGCCGGACCCGACCGGGCCGGCCGAGCGCGGCGCGTCCGCCGGCTTCGGCGACGACCCCATACGCGCCTTCCACCCCGTGGGCTGCGTCGCGGACACGGCGACCATCCGGGAGAAGCCGGACGGCGGCTACGACGTCCTGGCCACCGGCACCACCCGCTTCCGGCTGCTGTCCGTGGACAGCAGCGGGCCGTATCTGGTGGGTGAGGTCGAGGAGCTGCCGGAGGACGAGGGGCACGGCGCGGGGGCGCTCTCCTCGGGGGTCATCCGGGCCTTCCACACCTATCAGCAGCGGCTGGCCGGCGCGCACGAGTCGACGCTGACCACCAAGCAGGAAATTCCCGCCGAGCCGTCGGTGCTCTCGTACCTGGTCGCCTCGGCGGCGATCCTGGACACGCCCGCGAAGCAGCGGCTCCTGGAGGCGCCGGACGCCGCGAGCCGGCTGAAGGAGGAGCTGGCCCTGCTGCGCGCGGAGACGGCGGTGATCCGTAGCATTCCCTCGCTGCCGGCCGTCGAACTGACCCGGCAGCCGACCTGTCCCAACTGATCCCTCGGCGGGGGTGGCGATGGCGAGGAAGAAGCGGTCCCCGGGCGACGCGGGCGGCACGCCCGCGACGGTCGCCCTGTCCCGGGCCGGCGCGGACTTCACGGTGCACGCCTACGAGCACGACCCGGCGGCCGGTCTGCCGTACGGCGAGGAGGCGGCGCGGGCGCTGGGCGTCGCCCCCGAGCGGGTCTTCAAGACGCTGGTCGCCGAGGTCGACGGCGCGCTGACGGTCGCGGTGGTGCCGGTCGCCGGCTCGCTGGACCTCAAGGCGCTGGCGGCGGCGGTGGGCGGCAAGCGGGCCGCGCTGGCCGACCCGGCGGCGGCCGAGCGCGCCACCGGCTATGTGCGGGGCGGCATCTCGCCGCTGGGACAGCGCCGCCGGCTGCCGACGGTCGTGGACACCTCGGCGTCGGCGCACGGAACGGTCTGTGTGTCGGCCGGGCGGCGCGGCCTGGAGGTGGAGCTCGCGCCGGGCGCGCTGGTGGAGCTCGCGGACGCGGTGCTGGCGCCGATCGCCCGTGCGTGAGCCCTGGACGGCGGACCGGCCCTCGATTAGGGGATAGGGAGCAGGCACGCCCGCCTGCCCCGGTTCCCGAGGGGGTCGACGATGTCGAAGCGCACCCGTAAGAGGAAGTGGCGGCTCCGCCGCAGCAGGGCGAACCACGGCCGCCGCCCCGCGTAACCGGTCGAGCGGTCCTCCGGGTCAGCCCCCGGAGGGCCTGCCGTGCTCCGGCCCTGGGCGGCCGTCCGCCTCGGCCTCCTGGCCGGCCGGCCCGTCCTCCGCGTCCTCCACGCGCTCCCCGTGCTCCTCGTCGCGCGGCCCGAACAGCGCCGTCAGCACGAGGTGCACGCCGAGCCCGGCGAGCGGCCACATCAGCAGCGCGCCCTTGGCCCGCAACTGGAGCGGAGCGTCGAAGATCACGTCCTTGCCGACGCTCCGGGCGTGGGCGGCCACGTTGCCCGTCGGCCCGAGCCACACCCCCATCCGCCAGGCCAGGACCGAGGCGAGGAGGCCGCCGAGCGCCAGGGCGACGACGAGCGCGACGCCGCCCGAGCGCCGCCACAGAAAGACGAGCGCGCCGCTGAGCGCGCCGAACCCCGCGGCGAGCAGCGCGAACGTACCGTCCGCGCCGATGGCCTCCTCGCCCTCGGAGTTCTTGAAGTAGATGCCCCTGCCGTCGGAGACCAGAGGGATGCGCGGCGCCAGCCACAGCCACAGCAGCCCAGGAACACGCCGGCGAGCATCACGAGCCCCGTGATCAGCGCCGCGCGCCGCAGCTCGGCCACCAGCTCCCGACGGGCCTCGTCCCCGGAGTCCCCGGAGTCCCCGAAGTTCCGGGGGTTCCCGGAGCCCCCCGAGGTCACGGTGTCCCCCGTGTTCCCGGAGGCCCCAGGGCCTCCCCCCGCTCCGGCCTCCGGAGAGGCGTCGTGGGAGTGGCCGGGGCGCAGCGGCTCACGCGGGGGCTCATGCGGCGTCGAAGGTGCGGTCACACCGTCATCGTGCCAGGTCGGCGCCGGGTGCCCGGCGCCGGCCGACGGGTCCGGGCGCGTCACCGCACCGCCGCCCGCCGGTAGGCCCACGTGGCGACCGCCAGCGAGACCACGCCGACGGCGGCACAGACGGTGAGGTCGCCGGCGACCGCGGCCCAGTCGGGGGCGCGGTCGAAGCAGCGGGCCAGCGCCTCGACCCCGTAGGTCGAGGGCAGCAGGTCGCGCGCCCAGGCCACCGGGGCGGGCAGGTGCGCGGCGGGCAGCACGCCCAGCAGCAGCGCGGCGGACATGCCGAGCTGCCCCAGGAGGGTGGCGATCTCCTGCCGGGGAGCCAGCAGCCCGAGCGCGGCGCCGAGCCCGGCGAGCGCGGCGCCGGAGAGCGGAATGACCGCGACCAGCACCCAGAGGTGGGTGAGCGGCAGGTCGAACAGCACGCTGCCGACCACGGCCGTGACCACCGTGCCGGGCGCGGTGAAGGACGCGTACGCGCCGGCCGCGCCGAGCACCACGGCGGCGGGCGGCACCGGCAGGGTGGCGTAGTGGTCGAGACCGCCCGTGGCCCGCAGCTGCCCGAAGTACTGGGCGAGCAGGTTGAGCGCCACGAAGGCGACCACCAGGACGCTGGAGCCGGCGACGACGGCCCGCGCCTCCTCCCCGCCGTCGACGACCCCGCGCATCAGGACCATGATCCCGATGGACTGGAAGGTCGCCACGAAGAGCAGGGGGATGCGGGCCACCCGGGCCCGGGAGAGCTGGGCGCGGTAGACGGCGGCGAGCGCGGGCAGCAGCCGGGCGCGCGGCGCGAGCGGTACGGCCGCCTCGCCCCCGGTCCGGCCGCCCGCCGTGCCGTCCGCGCCGGCGCTGTCGTTCCGGAGGTCTGGGGACACCGCTTCCGCGGGCACGACACTCACGTTGCGCTGCTCCTGTTCGTCGCGTGCCGATGGCCGGTGCTGCGCTCAGTCACCCTTCACCAGACCTTCCGCGCCCCGGGCGCGGCCGCCGAGCGCGAGATAGACGTCTTCCAGGCTGGGGGTGGTGAGCGTGAAGTCGTCGAGGGCCGCGAAGGCCGAACCGCCGGTGACGGCGCCGATGGCGGCGCGGGCCTCGTCGGCGGCGAGCCGCAGCAGCCAGCGCCGGCCGTTCATCTGCGCGGACCGGCTGAGCGCGGCGACCTCCGGCACGTCCATCGGGGCGCGCTCGCGCCACACCAGCTCCAGGCGCACCTCGTCGGCGACGAGGTTCTTCAGCCCGGAGGGCGTGTCACAGGCGATCACCTTGCCGCGCTCCAGCACGGCGACCCGGTCGAGGACGGTCTCCGCCTCGATGACGTTGTGGGTGACGAGCAGGACGGTGGTCTCCCGCTCGGCGCGGCGCCGGTCCACGGCCGCCCAGACGGCGCGCCGGGCCACCGGGTCCATGCCGGTGGTCGGCTCGTCCAGGACCAGCAGGGGCCGCTCGCCGACGAGCGCCGCGGCGAAGCAGGCGAGGCGGCGCTGTCCGCCGGAGAGCCGCTTGAGGGGGCGGCCGGCGATGTCGGCGAGGCCCAGCTCGTCGAGGACGGCGTCCCGCTCGGCGCGGGCGGCGCGGGCGCCGAGGCCGCGCAGCCGGCCGGTGGTCTCGGCGGCGAGCGCGACGGTGAGCTCGTCGAGCGCGGTGGACTCCTGGCCGAGGTAGCCGACCAGCCGGGCGGCGCGCTCGGGGTGGCGTACGAGGTCGTGGCCGAGGACGGTGACCGTGCCGGAGTCGGGTCGCATCAGCCCGGTGAGCTGCCGCACGAGGGTGGACTTGCCGGCGCCGTTGGGGCCGAGCAGCCCGAAGATCTCGCCGCGGCGGACCTCCAGGGCGATGCCGTCGCTGGCGCGGACGGCGGGCGTGGCGGGGGTGCCGCGCCGGGCGCGGGCCGCGGGATAGGTCTTGACCAGGTCACGCACGACGCAGGCGGCGGCGGTGTGCGCCGCGGCGGCTCCGATGCCGTGTGCTGCCTGTGCTGTGCCCGTCTTCACGAGCTACGAGACTACGCGCCCGAGGGGGGCGGGCGGGCCTCGGGGCTCCCTCCGGGGGGATTTACCGCCCCGGAAGGAGTCGGTCGAACGGCTACGCGTCGCGGGTGGCCGCCTCGACGGACGCCGTCCGCGCGTCGACCTCGCGCCAGAAGCCCGCCCGGATCGCGTAGCGGTCGTGCTCGTCGATCTGGTCGTCCTTGTGCGCGAGCAGCCCGAAGCGCGCCGCGTACCGCAGCAGCTCGCCGTCGATGCGGTGCGGGATGCGCGGGTACTCCGTGGAGAGCTGCTGGAGGTGGGCGGGCGTGTTCAGCCGCTCGGTCCAGCGCCGGGCGAACACCTGCCCCACCTCGAAGGGGTCACCGCTCACCGCCGTGATGTCCTCCTCGCGGTCCGCCCAGCGCTGCTCCGCGGAGGTGAGCTGGGCGAGCGTGGGGAGCGCGGCGGTCTCGGGGGGCTCGGCGGGGCCGCCGCCGCGGTCGACCCAGCCCTTGTCGGAGGACCAGCGCAGGGTGGCGCTCGGCACGGTGGCGGGGGTGCCGGGCGGGCCGCCGACGGCGCGGTTGAGCTCGGCGAGGTCCTTGGGGGTGGGCACGCCCTTGGCGGTGGGCGGGTCGGTGGCGCCGCCCTGGGCGGCGGCCGGCGCGCGGGTGGTGCCGGCGACCGGCGCGGTGGCGGCGGGCGCCGCGGCCGAGCCGTTACGGGTGGCGGGCGCGGCGGTGGCGGGTTCGCCGGCCGACTCGGGCAGGGGCGCGGAGAGGATCGCCGCGATCTCGGGCCGGGGCGCGGGCGGCGAGGAGCAGACGCCGGACAGCTCCCGGGCCCGTACGGCGCGGGTGATCCAGGCCCGGTCGAGCACGCGCCGCTCGTCCGCCTCGGCGACGAGGTCCTCGGACTGGTTGTAGTCGCCGTCCGCGGCCTGCACGGCCCACAGGTGCACGGCGACGCCGTGCTCCTTGGCGGACATCAGCCCGGGGAGCAGGTCGCCGTCGCCGGTGACGAGGACGATGTCGGAACAGGCGCGATTGCGGGCCAGCTCGGTGAGTTCGGCGTGCATCGCGGCGTCCACGCCCTTCTGGGCCCAGCGGCCGTCGCTGCGGGTCAGCGCGCCGAGCCGGACGGTGACCCGGGGCATGACCCGCAGCCGGCGGTGCTCCGGCTGGGGCACGCGGTCGGGCGCGCCGTCGAACCAGTAGATCCGCAGCAGCGGTCGTTCCGTGTCGGCCTCGGCGCGTTCGCGCAAGCCCTGGATGAGGGCGGCGTGGTCGACGGAGATGCGGGACCGGGCGGGTTCTCCGGCGAGCAGGCTCGCGGCGGCGCCCAGCAGGTAGCCGGCGTCCACCAGGACGACGCAGCGGTCCACGTTCCACCCTCTTTCCGTTGAGGTCCGTCGCCCCCCGGAACGGCTCGTTGCTTCGGGTTCGCTTCGAGTCTGCCCGACCGTACGGGGGTTATCAGCGGCACGCGATCACCGGCGTGGCGGATATCCGCTCGCGACCCCGCACGGGCGTTCTCACTCACGGTAATTCTCCGAAATGCGGTCTTTGCCGCATCGTGCCAGCGTGTTCAGTCGTAGGCCGCACTCGGCACCGCGGGGCGCGGCCCGGGCATCCGAGATCCGCACAGGAGACGCGATCATGGCCAAGAACAAGAACCGGGACCGAAGTAAGCAGCAGAGCCGCGCCAGCGGCGCTGAGCAGGCCGAGCAGCAGTCGAGGAGCTCCTCGATGGAGGCGCAGGCCGAACGGATGGGCACGAAGGTGACGCCGGCGGACGTGGCGCACAAGGGGCGGCAGAAGCGCTTCGGGCACAACTGACGCACCACTGGCGCAGAGCGGAAAGACCTTGAGGGGCGCACTCGGATCGGGTGCGCCCCTCAAGACGGTCGTACGCCGGTGATCCCCTTATGGGTGACGCACCGGTGGCGGCGGGGCCGGTCAGCCCGCCAGACAGGACGGCCCGAGCAGGGCCTTGAGGTCGCCGAAGAGGGCCGGGTCGGGGGTGACCCGGTGGCGGTCGAGGCGGAGCACGGTGGTCTTGCGGGCGCCCTGGAGGCGGACCCGGACCTCGGTGGAGCCGCGGTGGTGGCTGAGGACCTCGCCGAGCTTGGCGACCAGCGGCGGGGTGACCTTGACCGTGGGGATGATGATCGTCACCGGCGCGTTGACGGAGGCCTCGGAGAGGTCCGGGACCATCAGCTCCATGGCGACGAGCCGCGGAATGTCCTCCCGCTTGTCGAGGCGTCCCTTGACGAACACCACCGCGTCCTCGACCAGCTGGGTGGAGACCAGCTGGTAGGTGGCGGGGAAGAACATGCAGTCGATGGAGCCGGCGAGGTCCTCGACCGTGGCGATGGCCCAGGCGTTGCCCTGCTTGGTCATCTTCCGCTGCAGGCCGGAGATGATGCCGCCGATGGTGACGATCGCGCCGTCGGCGTGCTCGCCGCCGGTGAGCTGGGAGATCGCCGCGTCGGCCTTGTCGTTGAGGACGTGCTCGATGCCGAAGAGGGGGTGGTCGGAGACGTAGAGGCCGAGCATCTCGCGCTCCTGCGCGAGCAGATACGCCTTGTCCCACTCGATGTCGGAGAACTCGACGTCCAGGCCGAAGCCCGGGGAGTCGTCGGCGCCGTCGTCCATGCCGCCGAAGAGGTCGAACTGGCCCTCGGCCTCCTTGCGCTTCACCTGGACCACGTTGTCGATCATGGGCTCGTAGTGCGCCATGAGGCCCTTGCGGGTGTGGCCCATCTCGTCGAAGGCACCGGCCTTGATCAGGGATTCCACGGTGCGCTTGTTGCAGACGACGGCCTCGACCTTGTCGAGGAAGTCGGGGAAGGAGGTGTACTTCCCCTTGGCCTTGCGGGACCGGATGATCGAGTCGACCACGTTCTGGCCGACGTTGCGGACCGCGGTGAGGCCGAAGAGGATCACGTCGTCGCCCTGGGCCGCGAAGTTGGCCTGGGACTCGTTGACGTTCGGCGGGAGCACCTTGATGCCCATGCGGCGGCACTCGTTGAGGTAGATCGCCGACTTGTCCTTGTCGTCGCGCACCGAGGTGAGCAGCGCCGACATGTACTCGGCGGGGTAGTTCGCCTTGAGGTAGGCGGTCCAGTAGGTGACCAGCCCGTAGGCGGAGGAGTGGGCCTTGTTGAAGGCGTAGCCGGCGAAGGGCACCAGCACGTCCCAGAGCGCCTGGATGGCCTCGTCGGAGAAGCCGTTCTTCTTGGCGCCGGCCTGGAAGATGGTGAAGTTCTTCGCCAGCTCCTCGGGCTTCTTCTTGCCCATCACCCGGCGGAGGATGTCGGCCTCGCCGAGCGAGTACCCGGCGATGATCTGGGCGGCCTTCTGCACCTGCTCCTGGTAGACGATCAGGCCGTAGGTGAGGCCCAGCACCTCCTTGAGGGGCTCCTCCAGCTCCGGGTGGATCGGCGTGATCTCCTGCTGGCCGTTCTTCCGCAGCGCGTAGTTGGTGTGCGAGTTCATGCCCATCGGGCCCGGCCGGTAGAGGGCCGAGACGGCGGAGATGTCCTCGAAGTTGTCGGGCTTCATCAGCCGCAGCAGCGAGCGCATGGGGCCGCCGTCGAACTGGAAGACGCCGAGCGTGTCACCGCGGCAGAGCAGCTCGTACGTGGTGGGGTCGTCCAGCGGGATCTTCAGCAGATCGATGTCGACGCCCTTGTTGGCCTTCACCATCTTGACGGCGTCGTCCATGATCGTGAGGTTGCGCAGGCCCAGGAAGTCCATCTTCAGCAGGCCGAGCGACTCACAGCTCGGATAGTCCCACTGGGTGATGGTGACGCCGTCGGTGTGCCGCACCCAGACCGGGACGTGGTCGGTGATCGTCTCGCTGGACATGATCACACCGGCCGCGTGCACACCCATCTGCCGGACCAGGCCCTCCACACCGCGGGCGGTGTCGATCACCTTCTTGACGTCCGGCTCGTTCTCGTACATCGACCGGACCTCGCCGGCCTCGCTGTAGCGCGGGTGGCTGGGGTCGGTGATGCCGGAGAGCGGGATGCCCTTGCCGAGCACGTCGGCGGGCATGGCCTTGGTGATCCGGTCGCCCATGGCGTAGGGGTAGCCCAGCACCCGGGCGGAGTCCTTGATCGCGTTCTTGGCCTTGATCGTGCCATAGGTGCCGATCATGGCGACCTTGTCCTGGCCGTACTTCTCGGTGACGTACCGGATCACCTCGGAGCGCCGGCGCTCGTCGAAGTCGATGTCGACATCGGGCATGGAGATGCGCTCGGGGTTGAGGAACCGCTCGAAGATCAGCCCGTGCTCGATGGGGTCGAGGTCGGTGATGCCCAGGGCGTAGGCGACGATCGAACCGGCCGCGGAGCCGCGGCCGGGGCCGACGGCGATGCCGTTGTTCTTGGCCCACATGATGAAGTCGGCGACCACGAGGAAGTAGCCCGGGAACCCCATCTGGATGATGACGTCCATCTCGTACTCGGCCTGCTTCTGCCGGTCCGCGGGGATGCCGTCGGGGAAGCGGCGGGCCATGCCGCGCTTGACTTCCTCCTGGAACCAGGTGACCTCGGTGTACCCCTCGGGCACGTCGAACTTCGGCATCAGGTCGCGCTTGGCGAACCAGCCGGTGGTGTCCACCTGCTCGGCGACCAGGAGGGTGTTGCGGCAGCCCTCCTGCCAGGCGTCCGAGGAGTCGACGGCGTACATCTCGTCCGTGGACTTCAGGTAGTAGCCGGTGCCGTCGAACTTGAAGCGGTCCGGGTCGGAGAGGTTCTTGCCGGTCTGGATGCACAGCAGCGCGTCATGGGCGCCGGCCTCGTGCGCGTACGTGTAGTGCGAGTCGTTGGTGACGATCGGCGGGATGCCGAGCTTCTTGCCGATCTCCAGCAGGCCGTCGCGGACCCGGCGCTCGATCTCGATGCCGTGGTCCATCAGCTCCAGGAAGTACTTGTCCTTCCCGAAGATGTCCTGGTACTCGGCGGCCGCCTTGAGCGCCTCGTCGAAGTGGCCCAGGCGCAGCCGGGTCTGCACCTCGCCCGAGGGGCAGCCGGTGGAGGCGATCAGGCCCTCGGACCACTGGGAGAGCGTCTCCTTGTCCATCCGGGGCCACTTCGTCAGCCAGCCCTCGGCGTACGCGTCGGAGGACAGCCGGAAGAGATTGTGCAGACCGGTCTTGTTGCTCGCCCAGATCGTCTTGTGGGTGTAGCCACCCGAGCCGGAGACGTCGTCGCGCTTCTGGTGCGGCTGGCCCCACTGGATGCGCCGCTTGTTGCGCCGGGACTCCGGCGCCACGTACGCCTCGATCCCGATGATCGGCGTGATCCCGGCACCGGTGGCCTGGTGGAAGAAGTCGTACGCGCCGTGCAGGTTGCCGTGGTCGGTCATGGCGATGTGCGTCATGCCCATCTCGCGACAGGCATTGAACATGTCCTTGAGCCGCGCCGCACCGTCCAGCAGTGAGTACTGGGTGTGCACATGCAGGTGGGTGAAGGGGGGCCTGGACGAGGTCACGGCTGGGGGCCTCCGTGGGCATCGGGG
>NZ_JBPQTV010000241.1:0-9857 GCF_051386515.1 Streptomyces sp. URMC 123
GCCCGCCGCCGTCACCCCGCCCGCCGCCGTCAGGCCCCCGCGCCCCGCGCCGCCGCCCCCGCGGCCGTCAGCGGCCCGTACGCCGCGAGGTCGGCGAGCTCGGTCGTGGCCAGCCCGACATAGCCGTCCGGGCGGACCAGGAACAGCCCGTGATCGGCGTACGCCCCGTGCGCGCCGCGGGCCGTCGCGGGTATCCGATGGGCCCGCAGCCAGTCGCCGTTCGGCGCCGGCAGCGGGGCGTCACCGAAGGCCAGCAGCGTGAAGTGCGGGCCCCGGAAGAGGTCGAACAGCCGGGCCGGGCCGCCGCTCCCACCGGAGAGCAGCGCGTCGGGTGCCCGGTCCCCCGCCCGCAGCCCGTCCTCGGGCACCTCCCGGCGCCGCTCCATCGCCAGCGAGGAGCCGCGGTAGCCCAGGTCGAGCTGGCGGGTGCGCACCCCGCGCCGGGTCGCGGGGGAGTCGTCGGTCAGCCGCGCCGCCCGGTGGAGTTCGGTGCTGATGCCGAGCACCTGGGCCGCCACCGGCAGCCGTTCCTCCTCGTACGAGTCGAGCAGCGCGTCGCTCGCCCCGTACCGCAGCACGTGCCCGAGCTTCCAGCCCAGGTTGTACGCGTCCTGCACGCTGGTGTTGAGCCCCTGGCCGCCCACCGGGGAGTGGATGTGCGCGGCGTCCCCGGCCAGGAAGACCCGCCCGGAGCGGAAGCGGTCGGCCATGGCCGCGCGGGCCCGGAACTCCGAGGCCCACAGCACCTCCAGCACATCGGCGGCCGACAGGTGCGTGCGCTCGGCGACCAGCCGGCGCACCCCCTCCACCGAGGTGTCCGGGCGGGCGTCCGGCCGCTCGTACTGCGCCTGGAGCTGGAAGTGGTCCGTGCCGGCGAGCGGGCAGAGCGCGAAGCCGCCGCCCCGCGCCTTGGGGAAGACGTGCCAGCGGTCCCGGTCCAGGCCCGTCAGCCGGACGTCGGCCACCAGCATCGGGTGCGGGTCGACGGTCTCGCCCGTCATGGGGATGCCCACCTCCTGGCGGACCGTGCTGCGCCCGCCGTCGGTGCCCACCAGATACGCCGCGCGCACCGTCCGCCCCGAGGCCAGCCGCGCCTCCACCCCCTCCTCGTCCTGGCACAGCCCCACGAGCCGCTCGCCGAAGACGACCGAGCCGCCCAGCTCGCGCAGCCGTTCGTGGAGGATCGCCTGGGTGCGCCACTGAGGGACCATCAGCGGCTCGGCGTACGGGGCGTGTTCGGTGGCGGGGAAGCGTTCCAGCAGGTCCCAGTCGCCGCGGGGCTCGCCGTCCTCCCAGCGCCGCATGCGCGGATACGGGGCGCCGGCCGCGAGCGCGGCCTCGATGATCCCGAGGTCGTCGAAGACCTCCTGCGTCCGGGGCTGGAGCCCCTTGCCCCGCGAGCCGGGGAAGAGCCGCTCCGCCTGCTCGATCACCAGCGCCGGTATGCCGCGCCTCGCCAGGTCGCAGGCGAGCGTGAGGCCGGTCGGCCCCGCGCCGATGATCAGCACGTCCACGTAGTGCTTAACGCCGTTAAGTGCCATGCTGTAGAGGGTCTGCTTAACGGTATTAAATTGTCAAGTGGGAGAATGACCGGATGGCGACGCGACTGGACCGAACGCAGGTGGTGGACACCGCCCTTCGACTGCTGAACGACGTAGGGCTGGACGGGCTCACCCTGCGCCGCATCGCCAGTGAGCTCGACGTCCAGGCGCCCGCGCTCTACTGGCACTTCAAGAACAAGCAGGAGCTGCTGGACGAGATGGCCACGGAGATGCTCCGGCGGATGCTCGCCGGGGAGGGCGGGGCCGAGCCCGCCCCCTCCTGGCAGGACCTGATACTCGGCAGCTGCCGCGCGCTGCGCGCCACCCTGCTCGGCTACCGCGACGGCGCCAAGGTCTTCAGCGGCACCCGGCTCACCGACACCGGCCACTCCGGTTCCCAGGACCGGTACTTCCGCGCCCTGATGGCCGCCGGCTTCTCACTGGAGGCCGCGGTGCAGGCGCACTTCACCGCCTACTCCTTCACGATCGGCTTCGTGATCGAGGAGCAGTCGGTCCACCCGCTCCCCGGACAGCGGGACCCCAACTACGACATCGGCGAGCGCGCCGCCCGCATCGGCGCCGACCACTCGATCGCGGCGCGGGCCGGCGCGGCCCTCTTCACCGACTACGAGTCCCGCTTCGAGACCGGTCTGCGCGTGGTCATCGCCGGCATCGAGCACACCCTCAGCCCGCCGGCGGTCCCGGCCTCGGGCCCCACGCCCTGAGACCCCGGGCACCGGGCCCCGCCCCCGGCCCCGGCCCCGTCCCCGTACCGGGCCCACGGCCGGCGAGGCCGTCGCGCAGGCGCGGGGTCAGGGGCCGCTCCACCAGGCGGTGGATCAGCCAGGCCAGGGCCAGCAGACCGGCGATCGCCAGGGCCAGCACGGGCCACGCGGGCAGGCCGAGCGAGCGGTGGAGCACCCCGACGACCACCCACCCCAGGTGCTCGTGGATCAGGTAGAACGGATAGGTGAGCGCCCCGGCCACGGTCAGCCACCGCCAGTTCGCCCAGCGCGCGTACCCCAGGGCGATCGCGCCCACGGCCACGAACCCCGCGGTGATCACGGCGACGATGCCGAGCGAGGGCCGGTAGGAGAAGAACGCGGGGTTCGGCGGGTGCCACAGCCGCGCCACCGCGTAGTGCTGGCCGATCAGATACGAGGCGGTCACGATGCCCCAGGCCGTGAGGTCGCGGCGGTTGCGGTGCACCAGGTACAGCCCGATGCCGCCGATGAAGTACGGCGCGTACTCCGGCATCAGCACGATGTCGAGCAGCCGCCGGTTCGCCGCCTCGGCCACCGCCGCGGCCAGCGTCCAGACCGCGCAGAAGAGCACCACCCGCTGGCGGGAGGCGCCGGGCAGCACCACGAAGAGCGCGAAGAGGGCGTAGAACCGCAGCTCCGCCCAGAGCGTCCAGCACACGCCGAGCACCCGGTCGGCGCCCAACGGCTGTTGCAGCATGGTGAGGTTGAGCAGCGCGTCGCTGGGCGACACCGCCTCGAACACCACCCACGGCAGCGCGAACACCGCCGTGACCAGGGCCACCGCCACCCAGTAGGCGGGGTAGAGCCGGGCCACCCGGGAGGCGAAGAAGGAGCGCAGCGGCCGCCCCCAGCCGCTCATGCAGATCACGAACCCGCTGATGACGAAGAAGATCTGCACGCCCAGGCAGCCGTAGGCGAACACCTGGGAGGCCAGCGGGAACTGCTCGGCGGGGGAGGTGCCCCACGCGCGGGAGATCTCGCCGTCGCGGCCGCCGAAGTGGTAGAGGGCGACCATCAGCGCGGCTATCAGCCGCAGTCCGTCGAGGGCCCGCAGCCGGGGGGGCGACGGGCCGCGGCCGGCGCGCGCGACGGCTCCGGTACGCGGCCGGGGCGCGCCGTCGGCGGTCCCCGGCGGCGGCGCGGGCAGCGTGGTCCGGGCGCCGCTCATCCGAACGCGGCCTTCTTGCGGACGATGCGGCGCCGCACGGCGCGCGCCCGGCGGGCCACCCGGCGCACGGTGGCGTTGCGCGGCAGAAAGGCCAGCTGGGAGGGGATGGCCCCGGGCAGCGCCAGCGAGGTGAGCCGGCGGCGCTTGAAGTACCGCCAGGTGTGCTGGTCGAGATGGGCGGCGAGAAACCGCTCGGCGGCGGGGCGGAGCCCGGGATAGATCTGCGACTGCATGGCGTAGCCGACGGCCGTGAGCAGTCCGGTGAGCCGGCCGCCGACGACCTCCTCGGTGGGCGGGGACCAGCCCTCGACGGCGGCCCGGTCGGTGACCTCCGGCAGCAGCGCGTCCACGATGGTCACCGGCACCCGGTTGCTGTTCTGGTACGGGCTCAGCCGCTCCAGCAGCAGATCCGTGCCGGTCCGGGCGGTGGGCAGGCCGTAGAACGCGCCGGCGGTCAGCAGCGCGGTGGAGAAGCAGCCGACGACGAGCGCGGGGCGCAGCCGCTGGTAGAGCACCTCGGCGAGGACGGGGGAGTCCAGCACGGCCAGTTCGGCGCCGAGCGCCTCCGCCTCCTTCTCCAGCATCCGCGACCAGCGGGCCGGGGCGGTGGGGTGCGGCTTGAAGACGATCCTGCGGTGGCCCAGGCCGACGGCGCCGCGCAGCATCCGCACGTGCAGCCTCTCCTCCTCCTCGGCGGAGAGGATGTCGAGGGCGGAGAGGTACTGGCCGAGCAGCAGGGCGGGTTCGGCGAGCTCGGGGAGCGCGGTGGTGTCGGCCTTGGCCAGTTCGCCGAGGACGTCGGTGAACGCCTCGGTGGGCACGGTCTCCGGCTCGACGCCGAACTCGGTGAGCAGCAGCGGCCGCAGCCCGGGCACGAGGTCGAGGTGGAGCAGCCGCCGGATGCGGGTGCCGACCAGCGGGTCGAGCTTGTTGCGGGTGGGGCCGTAGCTCATCAGGCCGTCGGCGTAGACGTCGACGGGGGCCTCGGGGAACAGCTGGGCCAGCGCGAGCGACGGGTTGACCTGGATGGACTCGACGGCGAGGGTCACCTCGTCCTCGCCGAGGTCCCACAGCAGCCGCAGGTGCCGCTCCCACAGCGGCACGTCGTCCGGGCGCGGCGACCAGCCGCCGGGGTGGAAGGGGCTGATGGTCTCGTTCCAGGACAGCACCCGGTCGAAGCGCTCGCGCAGCCGGTCGAAGCCCGGGGCCTCGTCCGGGCCCGGTGTGGTCTCCGGGATGGCGGCGTTGTTGCTGATCAGCAGCAGTCGCCGGTCGGCGGGTTCGAAGCGGCCGGCGTCCAGGGCGGCGGCGAGCGTCGCCACGCCGTAGAGCGTCGAGGCGCAGAAGATCTGGGTGCGGCGGCGGTGCGGGGCGGACATCAGGCGGCCACCTCCGCGGCGACCGGGCGGCGGCGCAGCCGGCGCAGCCGGGACGCCCGTGAGGCGTCCATGGAATCCAGCGCGTCCCGGAGCACATCCTGAGGCATTCGCTTCAGGGCGGCGGCGCTCATCGAACGCAATTTACGAGCCACGGACGGTTCGAACCTCTCCATATTGCCGAGATGGTGAGAAATAATCGCACAATATGTGCGCACGGCCTTGGGGAGCAGGAGATCGGCCTCCGGGTCGGTCGACGTTTCCTCGATCACCTGGTCGAATGCGCGAATGAAATCGAGCTGGCGTACGTCCCCGATCTGCGTCAGGGAGGTGGCGACGCCCCGGCGGTAGTAGACGCCCAGCAATCCCACGGCGGCGAAGGATTCCGCCTCCCGGTGCAATCGCCAGATCCACGGCCGGTCCTCGGCGGTGCGCAGCCCGTGCCGGAAATGCAGCAGGCCGTTGTCGACCAGCCGCCGGTGGTAGATCCCGGCCCAGGCGTACGGATAGTCGACGGAGGTCGAGCGGTCGGCCGGCAGGATCACCTCGCGCGGGCGCAGCACGACGCCCCGGCGGCCGTGCGGCACCCGGTGCACCGTGCGGGCGCGGCCGGTGCACTGCACATGGTCGGTGCGGACGAAGTCGCACCCCAACTCCTCGATTGCGGCCACCAGTTGCGGGTAGTACCCGGGGGCGAGCCAGTCGTCCCCGTCGAGGAAGGTGAGGTACTCGCCGCGGGCCGCCGCGATGCCGGTGTTGCGGGCGGTGGCCAGCCCGCCGTTGCGCTCGTGCCGCACCAGGACGGCGCCCGGCAGTTCGCGCTCCGCGCGCGCCAGGACGTCCGGTGTCCCGTCGGTCGAACAGTCGTCGACGAGAATGAATTCGAAATCCGATCTCGCGTTCGCCCGGAGACTTCGCAAGGTGTCGGGCGCGTATGTCTGCACGTTGAAGAACGGCACGATGACGGAGAGCTTGACCACCCGGGTGACAGTAGGTGTCCGTCCGGCATTCGTCTTGTCCTGCGCGCCACTCGGAAGTGAACGAAGAATGGCGGAATGGTTAACCGGTGCTGCTCATAGGCTCATTCGCCATACGTCGACATGCTGTTAACCCTTTGTTGCGGTGGCGTTGGGCCGCGAATCGGAATGCCTTTCTAGCGTCTTCGCCGTGCCACTAAGTACCAGCAGAAGTCCACGGGTCGCCGTGCTCGCCGATTCCGATACCCGATGGAAATGGGGAGCACTCACAGCGAACCGCATCGTATCGGGCGCCACCCTGGACGGTTGTCTGTTGCGCGGCCGGGCCACCCCCACCCCGCGCCAGCTCGACGAGGTGGGCGTGCGGGCGGACTCCCTGCGCGAGGTGACCGCGGCCGAGTTCCTGCGCACCATGGGCGCCCCGGGCCCCTCCTACGACGTGGTCGTGCTCGCCCTCGTCGGCGGCGCCGTCCAGGCCATGCTGCACGGCCTCGCCCACCAGTGGCGCGGCCGCGCCCGCCGGCCCGTCGTCGTCACCGGCTACGTCGGCGTCGTCTACGAGAAGCTCGCCGACGGCCTGCTGCTGCGCCACGGCGCCGATGTCGTGCTCGCCAACTCCCGCCACGACGCCGACCGCTTCCGCGAGGTCTACCGCGGCGTCGGCGCGGGCGCCGGCAGCGTCGTCGAGTGCGCCCTGCCCTTCCTCGGCGGCGAGCGCTACGACAAGGCCACCCGCGAAGGCCGCCCGCACACCGTCGTCTTCGCCGCCCAGCCCTCCGTGCCCGACAGCCGCGCCGACCGCACCTACCTCCTCAAGCGCGTCGTCCAGCACGCCCGCCGCCACCCCGGCCACGAGGTGCTCGTCAAACTGCGCAGCAGGCCCGGCGAACACACCACCCACGTCGAGGAACTGCCCTACCAGAAGCTCGCCGCCCGGCTGCCCGGCGGCCTCCCCGACAACTGCCGCCTGGTCTACGGGCACATGAGCGACGTCCTGGACCGCACCGACCTGCTGGTCACCGTCAGCTCCACCGCCGCCCTCGAAGCGCTGCACCGGCGCATCCCCACCGCCGTCCTCACCGACCTCGGCGTGCGCGAGTCCCTCGGCAACCACCACTTCCTCGGCTCCGGCTGCCTCGCCTCCTGGGACGACCTCGACGCCGGCGCGCTGCCCGAGCCGGACGCGTACTGGCTCGGCCGGCAGGGCGTCGTGGCCGACGGGCCGTACGAGACGGCCTTCGACACCGCCCGCGAGCGGGTCGCCGAACTGCGCGCCGCCGACCGCCTCCCGCCCCTCGCCCCCTACTACACCACCGCCACCGCGCCCGGCTATCTGCCCGGGGTGCTCGCCCGGTACGGCCTGCTGCCGACCGGAGAACCCCACGCCTCGGCCGCCGGCGGCGAGGGCACCTCCGGCGTACGGCGGTTCGTGCGCGGCGCCGTACGGGACCTGGCGCGCGGCGCCTACCGCCACGGCGTGCAGCGGGTGGCCCCGGTCATCCGCCGCATGGGGGAGCTGTGACGGCCGCCGGGCCGCCGGCGCCGGCCCCGCCCAGGGCCGTACCGCCGCGACCGCGGTCCGCCCCCCGAACCATCGAAGGAGCCTCCATGCCGCCGACCGTGCTGGCCGTCATCCCCGCCAGAGGCGGGTCGAAGGGCGTCCCCGCCAAGAACCTCGCCCCCGTCGGAGGGGTGCCGCTCGTGGTCCGCGCCGTGCGCGAGTGCCTCGCCGGCCGGCTCGTCACCGACGTCGTGGTCTCCACCGACGACGCCGCGATCGCCGCCGCCGCCCGGGGCGCCGGCGCCGACGTGGTGCAGCGGCCGCCCGCCATCGCGGGCGACACCGCCACCAGCGAGGCCGCCGTCCTGCACGCCATGGACACCCACGAGGCCATCCACGGCGCCCGGGTCGACACGGTGCTGCTCGTCCAGTGCACCAGCCCCTTCCTCACCCGCGAGGACATCGACGCCGTCGCCGCCGCCGTGGTCGAGGGCGGCGCCGACAGCGCGCTGACCGTCGCGCCCTTCCACGGCTTCGTCTGGCGCGAGGGCGACGACGACCCGGCCGGCCGGCCCACCGGCGGCCACGGCGTCAACCACGACAAGTCCTACCGGCCGCGCCGCCAGGACCGGCCGCAGGACTTCCTGGAGACCGGCGCCGCCTACGCCATGGACGCGGCCGGGTTCCGTACGGCCGGACACCGCTTCTTCGGCCGCACCGAGCTCGTACGGACCGACCCGGCCCGGGTGCTGGAGGTCGACGACCCGCACGACCTGGCGCGCGCCCGGGCCCTCGCGCCCCTGCTCGACGCGCCGCGCCCCGGCGCGCTCCCCACCCGCGCGGACATCGACGCGGTCGTCCTCGACTTCGACGGGACGCAGACCGACGACCGGGTGTTCATCGACGCCGACGGGCGCGAGGTCGTGTCCGTGCACCGCGGCGACGGGCTCGGCATCGCCGCCCTGCGCCGCGCCGAGCTCGAACTGCTGATCCTGTCCACCGAGGTCAACCCGGTCGTCGCCGCCCGCGCCGGCAAGCTCCGGGTCCCCGTCCTGCACGGCGTGGAGCGCAAGGACCTCGCCCTCAAGCAGTGGTGCGAGGAGAAGAACATCGCCCCCGAACGCGTGCTCTACGTCGGCAACGACGTGAACGACCTGCCCTGCTTCGGCCTCGTCGGCTGGCCGGTCGCGGTCGCCGGCGCGCACGACGTGGTGCGGGGCGCGGCCCGCGCCGTCACCGCCACCCGCGGCGGCAGCGGCGCCATCCGCGAGATCGCCTCCTGGATTCTCGGCCCCTCCCTCTGACAGAAGGACTTGCCCACATGAGCACCACCCCCCGTCTGCGCACCCTCGGTGACAAGGTCGCCGGCCCGGGCCGGCCGGTCTACATCACCGGCGAGATCGGCATCAACCACAACGGCGATCTGGAGAACGCCTTCGCCCTCATCGACGCCGCCGCCGACGCCGGCTGCGACGCCGTGAAGTTCCAGAAGCGCACGCCCGAGATCTGCACGCCGCGCGACCAGTGGGAGATCGAGCGCGACACCCCCTGGGGCCGGATGACCTACATCGACTACCGCCATCGGGTCGAATTCGGCGAGGCGGAGTACCGCAGCATCGACGAGCACTGCCGCAAGCGGGGCATCGCCTGGTTCGCCTCGCCCTGGGACGTCGAGTCCGTCGCCTTCCTGGAGAAGTTCGACGTGCCCGCCCACAAGGTCGCCTCCGCCTCGCTCACCGACGACGACCTGCTGCGGGCGCTGCGCGCCACCGGCCGTACGGTGATCCTCTCCACCGGCATGTCCACCCCCCGGCAGATCCGGCACGCGGTCGAGGTCCTCGGCAGCGACAACATCCTGCTCTGCCACGCCACGTCGACGTACCCGGCCCGGGCCGAGGAGCTCAACCTGCGGGTGATCAACACGCTCCAGGCGGAGTACCCGAACGTGCCGATCGGCTACTCCGGGCACGAGACCGGGCTCCAGACCACCCTCGCCGCGGTGGCCCTCGGCGCGGTCTTCGTCGAGCGGCACATCACCCTCGACCGCGCGATGTGGGGCTCCGACCAGGCCGCGTCCGTCGAGCCCCAGGGGCTTCAGCGGCTGGTCCGCGACATCCGCATCATCGAGCAGTCGCTCGGCGACGGCCGGAAGAAGGTCTACGAGAGCGAGCTGGGGCCCATGCGGAAGCTCCGCCGGGTGGCCGGCGTGGTCGCGCAGGCGGAGGCGGAGTCCGCCGACCGCGCGCCGGCGGCACCGGCGACGGTCTGACCGGCCGTCTCCCACCCCCAGCCGTCCGGCGAGAACGCGAGGTGCGAGGTGCACGCGGTGCGCAGCGAAGCAGACGGGCCGGCGGGCCCGCGCCAGGGAGCGGGGACCCTCGCGTTCGTCGAGAGCCCGGTCCAATTGCTCAACGTCCTGGAATGGCTCCACGCGACCGGTGGGGTCCGCGCGACCCCACCGGCGGAACCCACCCCCGGCGGCATCCCCCCCCAGACCCGCGCGGGGGGCTTCGCCCCCGCCCCCAGGGAG